>CAYOTE010000182.1:0-5110 GCA_964406785.1 uncultured Clostridia bacterium | reverse complement strand
AATGTTTATCATTCCTGTATCATTAGGGAGAAACATATCTTTTTTAATTGAAATCGCTGTCAAATACTATATAGCAAGAAGAAACGGCAGTATTTCATTTTTAGACAATTATTATAGTGAAAGCAAGAAAAACACTGAAAGACAAAACAATGAAGAACAAAAAGATGACTAAAGCCTTATTGGTTACACACGGAAGTATAGGTGATGAATTGATAAATGTTGCGGAAAAGATCTTTGAATCGGAGCTTGGCATTGCCTCGATAAAAGTAGGTTGGAAAAACATAGGGGACGATGTACAAAGTAAGGTAAAAAACTTTATAAATTCAAATAAAAATTCGGATATTATTATTTTTACAGATATGTTTGGTGGCTCGCCGTCAAATATTTGTTTCCAATTTGTAAACAAAAAAGTTGAAGTTATAACAGGAGTCAACCTTCCTGCATTAATTAAATTTTATACTTATAAAGACAAGGGCTTAAAATTAAAAGACTTGGCTAATCAAATACATAGAGAGGCCGTAAACGGAATAAATATCATAAGCGATTATTTAGGAGAGAAGAAAAATGATTGAAATAAGAACTGAAATTATAAACAAATTAGGATTACATGCAAGAGCGGCAGCTAAATTATCACATTTGGCAAATTCTTTTAATTCTGAAATATCAGTAGTTTATAATGATGTAAAAGTTAATGCTAAAAGTTTGTTAGGGATACTTACTCTTGCCGCTTCTGTAGGAAATAGTATTATGATAGTTGCCGATGGCAATGATGAGAAGAATGCAGTTAAAGCAATAAAACAACTTATAGACAATAAGTTTGATGAAGAAAAATAACATCATCTATGACAAAAATAATTACAGGTAAGCCTATTATTTCAGGTATTGAAACGGGTAAAGCCTTTTTATTTAATTCTCAAAAAAAACATATTTTTAAAGAGCATATAACAAAAAACAAAATAGAGATTGAAGAAAATAGGTTCTTAAATGCTGTAAAAAAATCAAAATCTCAATTAAGAAAAATATCCATTGATCTTGAAAAAAAGTTGGGCAAAGAATCAGCACTAATAATAGAAACACAGTATTTACTATTAAAAGACACAAGTCTTATTGATTCAATTGTTACAATTATAAAAACTGAATACGTTAAATCAGAATGGGCAATAGACCAAATCGAGAAGAAATATATAAACCTTTTTCGTAATATCTCAGACTTATCTTTTCAAGAAAAAGGAAACGATATTTCAGATATTTTAAATAGAGTAATTAATAATTTAAAATCAAATAAGCTTAATATATCTTCTGTTAATGAAAATATTATTTTAATTGCCGATGACATTCCACCATCCATTGCAGCAACATTAATTTCAAAAAAGAAAATACTCGGTTTAATTTTGGATAACGGTGGTGAAACATCCCATAGTGTAATTTTGGCAAAAGCATTAGAAATACCTACGATAATAGATACGGATAATGCAACAGAATTAATCCAAAATGGTGATACGGTTATCATTGACAGTACAAAGGGTGATATTATAATAAGTCCTGATAACAAAACTATTCTTGATTATGAAAATATTAAAAAGAACTTTTTAAATTACTTAAAAAAAAAGAAAAAAGTATTAAAACTAAAAAACACTACTAAAGACGGTATAGAATTCAATCTGTCGGCGAACATTGAATTCCCGTTTGAAAGTGAAAAGGTATGCTCTTACGGTGCGACCGGTATAGGATTATTTAGAACTGAGTTTTTATTTACAGAGCCTGATGTTGCAACTTCTGAAGAACAACAGTATCTGATATATAAACAAATATCACAAAATATTTTTCCCAATAAATTAACAATCAGGACATTCGATATTGGTAGAGATAAGACTAATGATATTATCAAACAAAAAGTAGAGAATAATCCGGCATTGGGAACTATGGCAATTAGATTGTTTTTAAAAATGCCAAAAATACTCACTACTCAAATAAGAGCAATTTTGAGAGCAAACGAAAATGGAAACATAAAAATACTATTTCCAATGATTACTGAAATTGAAGAAATTATATCATTAAAAACAATAATACAAGAAGAAAAGAAGAAACTTTTCAAAGAGAATTTATTGCCAAATAAAAAATTAGAGATAGGAATAATGATAGAAATACCAGGAACTATAAAATTAATAAAATATTTACAAAATGAAATAGATTTTTTTTCATTAGGTACAAACGATTTAATACAGTATTTACTTGCAGTTGATAGAAATAATAGTTCGCTTTCTTATCTTTACAATCCTTTTAACCCTGCTGTAATTGAATCACTTCAAGAAATATTAGACGAAGTGTCAAAAATAAAAAAGGAAATTACAGTTTGTGGAGAAATTGCAAGTAATGGAATTACGGCTCTTATGCTTTTAGGAATGGGATTTACTAACTTTTCAATGAACCCGTTATCAATTGTTGAAATCAAGAGATTATTTACAACAGTTGACTATTTATTTCTAAAAAATCAAGTAGCAATATTAAAAAAACTTAAACTGAAAACGAAAATCAAGAAAGTATTCATAAATGCTATTTCAAAACAATATCCCAATATTTTATAAGAGAATATAAATATTATAATTTATAAATTCTAAAAAATGCTCGACAATGATTTTAACATTTTCTTAACAAAAATGTGGAAAATCAATCATAAAAAAATCGGTAAACGTTATTCAACTTATATCTCCGTGATATGCACATTTACATTTCGCAAATACAACGTATATAATTGGGTTATCTTGCATAACTCAATGGACATTGAATTCTTATACTTAACATAAACAATTCGTTAAAAATCCCCAATATTTTAAGCCTTTTAATGTTAGATTGTACAATCTTTTTGTCAAATATATATTTAAAGAAAAAAATAATTGTTACAAATTTAGGTATTGTATTTTATTATAAATTTAGTTAAAATACTAAATATAAAAGCTATTGAGGAGGACAGTAATGCCTTATAAGAACAATTTATTTAAAGAAAGGTCATTTTGTGTATCATCGGATTTCTCGCTTGATGAATTAAATTATCTATTTAATAAGGGAAAAGCGTTAAAAAACGCATGGTTTTCAAATTCACCGGAAAGACAAAATTTACTATCTGAATTTAGGATAAACAATCCGCATCTTGGGAAATATCTTGATCCTGATTTTGGAATATACGATGCATTTTTTGAAAACAGTACGAGAACAGATCACTCATCGAAAAATGCCGCAAAATTTCATCACATTAATCACCTGTCCTTTGATCCCGGAAAATCATCACTAAGTAAGAGTGAAAGCTATGCCGATACATTTATGACCCTTGCCGGATATAATAATAAGATTTTTATAATCAGGACTAAACTTGAAGGTGTTTGTAAATGGTTAGATTTGAAAGGTATAGAATTTTTCTCTCAAGGTAAACTTGAATTTAAGCCTGCGTTTATTAATGCAGGAGATGGCAAGCACGAACATCCTACGCAAGAACTTTTAGATGGTTTTACGTTTCTTGAGGATAATGATTGGGATAGAGCTCATATACATATAGCTTTAATTGGAGATTTACTTCATGGACGAACTATACATTCAAAGGTTGACGGTTTAAAAATATTTAAAAATGTTGAAGTTGATTTGATTGCTCCCGAACAAATTAAACTACCGGAACATTATACAAAAAAAATGATTAATAATGGATTTAATGTTAGAACATTCGAATCTTTGGCAGAATATTATGCACAAAATAAAATTGCTAAAAAACAATATTTCACAAGACCGCAATTAGAAAGAATGGGTGACGAAATAATAAAAATACAGAATATACTGAGAGATAAAATTATTTTTAAAAAGGAATTTTTAAATAAGTTACCCGATAACACGTACTTCTATCATCCTTTTCCAAGACATAGAGTCCACCCTACTATTCCTGAATTTCTTGACGTGCTGCCACTTAACCACTATAGTAAACAGTCGGCAAACGGTAAGATAATGAGAATTATACTTCTGTCGGCAATTGCAGGTAAAATTGGTTCTGATTTTGAAGGCGAAACAGTTAAACAGCCCGAGTATTCCGATTCATTTATTCATGATATTGCCCCCGATAATTTAAAAAAGAAAGTTTATAAATAAGGTATTAATCCATTATCCGATGGAGTTGTTATTGACCATATAAGCCGAGGTGAAAAAGAGCCTTATCGAATTTGGGATTATTTGATGAAAGTCATTGACAGAATGAATTTCACTCAATACAAAGGTTCTATTCATGTAGGTGAATCAAAAAAAGAACCGGGCTCGTATAAGGGCATTATCTTCCTTCCAAAGCTTAAATCCTTATCCGAAAGCGAACTTAAAAAATTATCGGCAATAACAGGAGGTTGTACGGTAAACCATATAATTGACAACAAAATAATAAGGAAATCAAAACTATCCATACCGCCAAAAACATACGGAATAAAAGGAATAGGTTGCAAAAATATTAACTGTATTTCACATGAGTCCCATATTCAAAATGTACCATCAGAATTTATAACCGGGAAAAACGGAAAAATGACCTGTATATACTGTGATACGCCTCATAATTCCAACGAAATTTGGAGAAAATAATATTATTTAAAATTTTATTAACAGACTAAGTTTCGTATTTTGAAGAGATAAGTTTTTTACTCATTAAAAATCTTTCAGCCATTTCTTCTATGAGAATGACAGGTCTTTCCTTTTTCATCAAATCCTTGTAAAAGTTTAGATTCCAATCTTTAATAAATATAATTCTTTTAAAATGTTGAGCTAAAAATTTCTTAAAGTAATAACCGAATGAATCATGTATAAAAATCGCAGTTCCTATATTACCGATTTTTGATTCTTTAACCGAAACATCAACAAACGGTCTATTAATTTTTAAAGTCTTATTAATTAAAAGATTTTTTTTTTTAGGTATCAATAATGTTTTATCTTCCCTGAATTCATTCTGCAACCACAACATTTTTGTAAGATCACCGCCTAAATACATCTTTTTAATTTCTACACTATAATCCTTTAAGCTTACAAAAAAAGAATTAATATTATACTCTTTTAATCTATCCATAAGCATCTTATATCCAAAGAAAGCCCCAAT
>CAYOTE010000181.1:0-5118 GCA_964406785.1 uncultured Clostridia bacterium | reverse complement strand
ACTGACATCAATAGGTGCAGGTAATACCGTGACAAAAATAGGAAAAGATTTATTATTAAGTGTTAAAACCATAAGCACATACAGAAAAAGGATTCTTGATAAGTTGAGCTTAAAGACAACATCGGATTTAATAAGGTATGTAATTGATAATAAGCTCATTGAGTAATTTCTTATATATTATTTTTTTGTAAGATAAAGTCCTACAAAAATAATAGATTTTCTCTTATTGTTTTTCTTATTTACAAATTGTAGTATATCCCTATGATAAATTTTGCGACTTGCTTATCGCAGTTTACTGCATACAAAAAAAACTCATATAAATATACCATCTATTGTGAGGTAATATGAGTTTTCATATTCTTGTAATTGATGACGATGTTGAATTTAGAGATTATATGTCCATTCTTCTCAATAAAAATGGATATTATGTAAAAGCTGTAGATAGTGGAAGTACAGCTTTAAGCATTATTAAATCTGTTATTCCAAATCTAATTATTACAGATCTAATTATGCCAGATATGGATGGCTTGGAAATCATCAGAATAATTAAATCTCAGTATCCTAAAATAAAAATAATGGCTGTTTCAGGCGGAGGTCGAATAGAGCCTAATATGTACCTTAATTTGGCTTCAAATTTTAAAGCGGATGCAATTTTAAAAAAACCATTCAGAAACAAGGTGCTTTTAAAAAAAGTCAAAGAACTCTTACAAGATAATGAATAAATTTTATGAGTTATTATATGTGTAATGATAAGAAGAGGAGGAAATATGTTTAAATTAAAAAATGTAAAGTTAAAACCTAAGCTGATAAGCTTGTTCTTGATTGTTAGTATAATCCCGTTGGTACTAATCAGTTGGATCTCAATAAACAATGCAAAAAAAGCTCTTGAAAAAGATGCTTTCGCAAAGCTTAAATCTATAAGAAATATAAAAAAAAGCTACATTAAAAATCATATTAAGACCACCTTTGAAAATGCTCAGATATTTGCAAGAAGCAGAGACGTTGCCTTGCTGTATACAAGGCTTCTTGAATACCATAATAAAATGGAAGTAAAGGTTGATGGTAATTACGATGTAAATACGGAAGAGTATAAGATTATTTGGGATACCCTTGGTAAAAACATTAAGGAATTTATGGATGATACGGGTTGTTATGATGTTTTTTTAATATGTGCAAAACACGGTCATGTTATGTACTCCGCATCAAAAGAACCTGACCTCGGAGAAAATCTATCCTTTGGAAAATACAATAAATCGGGACTTGCAAAACTATGGTCAAAAGTTGTAAAAAGTAAGACAAAGGCATTTGTTGATTTTTCACCATATGCACCAAGAAATAATGAGCCGGCAAGTTTTCTCGGATATCCTGTTTTTAAAGACGGCAATCTCATAGGCGTATTTGCCATACAGTTATCACTTAAACAAATCGACGACATAATGCAGGAACGTTCAGGTATGGGCAATAAAGGAGAGACTTATCTCGTTGGGCAAGATAAAAAAATGCGTTCGGATTCTTTTCTTGATAAAAAGGGACACTCTGTTAGTGCATCTTTAAATGGTAATATAAAGGAAAATGGAGTTGATACTATAGCTTCAAATGAAGCTCTCTCAGGAAAAACAGATATGAAAAATATAAAAAACTATAAAGGTCATTCCGTTTTGTCAGCCTATACGCCTCTACCAATTGAAGACACAAAATGGGTATTAATAGCGGAAATAGACAAGACGGAGATTTTAATTCCTGTAAATAGACTAATTAAAACTATTATTATCTCAACTCTTATTATAATAATTTTTATTATAATAATATCCTTCTTTGTCGCAATAAGCATAGCAAATCCGGTTTTAAAGGGCGTAAAATTTTCACAACATATTGCTGACGGTGATTTAACCGCTAAGCTTGATGTAAATCAAAAGGATGAGATAGGTGATCTCGGAGAAGCTATGAAACGAATGTCGGAAAATCTTAAACGGATTGTATATGAGGTACAAACAGCGGCTAACAACGTTGCTTCAGGTAGTGAAGAACTTAGTTCATCTGCACAATCCTTATCACAGGGAGCAACTGAACAGGCATCAGCAGCAGAAGAAATATCCTCATCAATGGAAGAAATGGGGGCAAATATTCAACAAAACACCGATAACGCACAACAGACAGAAAAGATATCGGCAAAGGCCTCTTCCAATGCAAAGGATAGCGGAGAAGCTGTAACAGAAGCAACAACAGCTATGAAGGAAATTGCCGAAAAAATTAATATAGTTCAGGAAATTGCAAGACAGACTAATTTACTTGCCCTAAACGCAGCAATTGAGGCAGCAAGAGCCGGAGAGCATGGCAAGGGATTTGCCGTTGTTGCCTCCGAAGTAAGAAAGCTCGCAGAAAGAAGTCAAAATGCCGCAGAAGAAATAACAGAACTTACAAAAAACAGTCTCGGAGTTGCAGAAAAAGCAGTTCAAATGTTAGAAGTTTTGGTACCTGATATAGGTAAGACCGCTGATCTTGTATCTGAAATAACAGCATCAAGTACAGAACAAAATCAGGGAGCAGGGCAGATAGTGAAGGCTATTAATGAGCTTGATAAAATAGTACAATCCAACGCCGGTGCATCTGAAGAAATGGCATCTACAGCCGAGGAATTATCTTCACAAGCACAACAACTTCAATCCTCAATATCTTACTTCAAGATAGGAGATAATATTAACAATAACAAAATAGATACAAGCTACCAACAAATTAATATAAATCATCATCCCTTGAACAATTTTCATCAGACATCAAGTAAGACTCACTCACCCAAACAACTCACCCAGAGAAAGAACGGCATGAAACTTGATATGGGCTCCGATGCAGATAGCGAAGATGTAGATTTCGAAAGGTTTTAAAATAACAGAAGTATAATAGATATTATTATTTATTCTGTTTAATTTACATAATTATAGGCAACAAGTTAAGCCTGTCTTTTATAGGAGGATGAAAAATGACAGATAATAAATTATTGGACGGTGGTCAATTATTTACATTTATGTTAAGTGATGAAATATACGGTATAGAAATATCAAAGGTCAGAGAAGTTATGGATTATAAGAAAATTACGACAGTTCCTAAAACTCCAGATTTTATGAAAGGAGTTATTAACTTGAGAGGAGGTGTTGTTCCGGTTATTGATTTACGATTAAAATTTGGTATGGAGGAAACTGAAAAAACCGTAGATACCTGCATAATTATTGTTGATATAATGGTAGATAATGAACAGACCTTTATAGGTGCACTGGCAGACTCGGTAAAAGAAGTCATTACCCTCGAACCTGAAAATATAGAACCTGCACCAAAAATAGGGACAAAACTCGACACGGATTTTATAAAAGGTATGGGTAAACTCAACAATGACTTTATTATTGTACTTGATATAGAAAAAATATTTACAACAGAAGAGTTAGTCACTGTAAAAGAAATGTCAAAGGAATAAAAGCACATAAATCATACCCCTACACAGTGATGTCCCCTATTAATAATAGAAATAATATGGATAGACTAAAGACATTAAAGCTTATCATGTATAAAAATTGCAAAAAAATTGAAATAATCGAGGAAGTAAATACCCAAACAGGGATGAGAATTATTATGGATAAGATAGAACAATGGAAGAAAAAAGATAAGAAGAGAAATACTGTTGAAATTATCATTGGGAAATAAAGACAAAATGATTACTTTTAAATTGTGTAAAACAATAAATATCTTACGGCAAAAACAGTTTTTAAAAAAAATTATAAAGAGTGATTCGTATGACATTTAGTAAAAAATTAAAGCACTTTGTTTTTCACCAAATATTATTTTATGATAAAAAAAAGATTGATAATGTTAATGAATTGGAGAATTTTAGAGAAAGAATCGTCATCAATATAGTAGGAAAAATTTTTGTACTTTTGTTACTGATATTCGGTACTATAAACTTTTTTAAAAACCGATTTATTGTAGCTATTGTCGTTTATACAGTTGGTATATTAATTATATTTTTTATATATTATTATAATAAAACACAAAATTCTCTCTTAGCATCAGAAGAAAAATATAAATCTCTTATGGAAAATAATATTGATGCTATTGCCATTATAAGAAATAATAAATTCCTGTATATAAATCAACAGCTATGTACACTACTGAATTACCAAAAAAATGAACTTATTAAAAAAAAACTGAGTGAATTAATTCCTGAATCAGAGCATTCATTTTTAAATTCCCCTCTCTTTAAAAAAAATATATCCGAAATAACTCCCGTTAACTTCGAAACTCTCATTTACGATAGCAAAAAAAATATAATTGATATAAAAATACAAAAAAGTAATATTATTTTTGATAATCAAATAGCATATATGATTGTAATTAAAAATATCAGCATGAGATTAAAACTTGAAGCCGAGAAACTAAAAGCTTCAAAACTTATTTTTCTCGACACACTTATTGACGGAATAAGCCATGATTTTAATAACCTTTTAACTATTTCTCTCGGTTATATCGAAATTCTTAATATGATGCATAAAAAAGATAATAAAACCAAGAGATATATTGAAAAAATTGAAAAGGCATCGAAAAGGGCAAAAAGCCTCCTTAATGAATTCACAATGCTTTCAAGCAACGAACCTCCTGTAAAGGTAAGAGAAGATTTATATTTACTAATAACCAAAACAATTAAAAAAATGAATAATAGTAAAAAAGAGAATATATCATTATCGTTTGAAAAAGAAATACCCAACATTTTATGCGATAAGAGACTAATTTCTCTTGCGATAGGAAATATTATCAAGAACAGTCTCGATGCAATAGATATAGAAGGTAAGATTTTAATAAAATTAAGAAAAATATTTTTAAACAACGATAAACAACAAATAATTAAATCAGGTAATTATCTTTTGATATCCATCAAAGATGACGGTTGTGGCATTAGCAAGGACAATTTGAATAAAATATTTGATCCTTACTTCAGTACAAAAGATCATGTCACTAAAAAAGGAATGGGTTTTGGACTCGCTATTACCGAGAAAATAATATCAAATCATCAGGGATTTATTAAAGTCAACTCAATTAAGGATAAAGGAGCAACTTTTTTAGTATATCTACCTT
>CAYOTE010000180.1:0-5136 GCA_964406785.1 uncultured Clostridia bacterium | reverse complement strand
ATTACATCAATTCGCCAAATAGTTCCTAAAACTTTTGAATGGTCTTTTTTCGATACAACCGGAATTTCACCAACATTTTCTTTTTCAAATTCCTTCATTACGTGGTCAAGATGATCCGTCTCATATACCATTACATTATTAGGAGTTGAAATATCCTGAGCAACAATAAGATCCTTTAAATTCTCATAATCGGGAGCAAATGTACTTAATTCATACTGTGAAATTTTACCGACTATTCTATTATCATCATCTGATATATAAAGATAATTGCTTTCCGAGTTAATAAATCTTCCAATTATTTCCTTCATTAATGCATTGGGTTTTATTAACTCTATACTTTCTCGCAAATAGTTTTTAACCACCATCTTTTTTAATATATTTATCTCTCTGCCCTGATGAATATCAACGCCCCTATTCATTAATTTTAAGGTATATATAGAACCTTTCTGTAATTTTGTAGCCAATAAACTGCTTATTGTTGTAGCAATCATAAGAGGTAAAATGATTTTATAATCATTTGTCATTTCAAATATAATCATTATTCCCGTTATAGGAGCATGAGCTGCCGCACCTACAACTGCACTCATTGCAACCAAGGCATATGCACCCGACCCTGCTGTCACGGCAGGAAAAACCTTATGAACTATTGTACCGAAAAGACCTCCTGTCATTGCCCCCATAAATAGTGAAGGAGCGAAAATACCCCCCGAACTACCGGAGCCAAGGGTTATAGAAGATACAAGGATTTTTAAAAATATAAGAGCCAATAATAAACCACCGCTCATCTTACCCAATAAGGCTAAGTCAATTGACTCATACCCTACTCCGAATACCTGTGGAAAGTATAATCCGAAAACACCAATTAAAGCACCGCCAATTGCAGTTTTATAAAAATCTGGTATTTTCTTGGCATCAAATTTATCTTCAAAAAAATAAAGCGTCTTTACAAATAAAATAGCGACCAATCCGGCAACTACTCCCAAAACAGCATATGGTATTAATTCAATGGAATTTACCAGTTCGTAACTTGGAACGGTAAATGCAACAATATCTCCGTAAAAAGCCCTGGAAACAGCCGTCGCTGCAACCGATGAGATAACTATCGGAGTAAATTGTCTTACGGTAAAATCTCTTAGTATTATTTCAACAGAAAAAATAGCTCCAGCAATAGGAGCATTAAAGGCAGCAGCTATACCTGCTGCCGCACCACAACCGACAAGAGTTTGCATTCTTGTCTCCGTAAATTTGAATAATTGTCCTAATCCCGAACCAATAGCAGAACCAATTTGAATAATAGGTCCCTCTCTTCCAACCGAACCTCCAGAAGCTATTGTCAAAGATGACGATATTGCCTTTGATAAAACAACCCTTGCCCTTATAACACCCTTGTTTAAAGCAATTGCTTCCATTACTTCTGGGACTCCGTGTCCCTTAGCCTCTTTTGACAAATAATAAATTATCATACCGACAACAAATGCCGAACCGGTAGGAATTAAAATTGTTAATAACCATGATGCATCGTAATTTTCGTTTCCCCATAATACATTTTGAAAGAAATGAATTAAAAACTTCAAACCTATTGCACCAAAACCTCCCATAACACCTATTATTATTGGTAAAACTATCATAAACGCATTATCGGAAGTTCTTACAATTTCAGTAAAACTTTTATTTCCTTTTCTCATTATTTCCCTTACTTATATTATGCCTATAATACCTTCTACCGGCTCTATCATAGTTTTAATTTTTTTAATTAATATTGATTTCATTAAGAGAGGTTCATCAACACCCTCTCCTCCATTATTTAAAATATCAAGGGCTTTCTGTGCATATTTTTTAAAATCACATAAATATTTTTTAGCTATGGGTTTCTTTTGGGGAGACTTTAAGCGTAAAGGATTAATAAACCTATTCGACTTTTTAACACCATAATGAAGGTGAGGTCCCGTAGATCTTCCTGTACTCCCAACATAACCTATAAGCTCTCCTTGAATAACTCTCACGCCACGCCTAATACCTCTTTTAATACCACTTAAATGAAAGTACTGAGTAACGTATCTATTAGGATGTCTTACCTCAACATATCTCCCTTTTACTCTACTATAGCCTGCTCTAATAACCACTCCGCTGGCAGTTACCTTAACCTTTGTACCTCTCGGTGCCCCAAGATCAACACCGTTATGTCTGGTCGAAAAACCTAATATAGGATGTCTTCGCATTCCATATCTTGACGTTATCCTCATAAAAGGTAAAGGAGATTTTAAAAACATCTTTTTAACAGCTCTTCCGTCAGGATGATAATAGGCAGGACTATGGTTTTTATATGCAAATAAAACGACCTTAATCGAATGTTCTTTTTGTATAAAATTCGCTGCGATTATTTTCCCGTATCCTTTAAAAACACCCTTTAAAAATTTCTTTTCAATTAGTAAAGAATACCTGTCACCCTTTCTTAAATCACGATTAAAATCAATATCATATTCATATAAAGACGCCATCATATCAGCAAGTTCCGGTCTCTCTCCATTCTCCAATATTGAGTTAAACAAAGAACAGCTTATTACACCTGATACAACCTCTTTTTTAATCACATACGGTATTTTTTTGATTATTCCGCTATACTTATTTTCACCTTCAACACCCTTAACAAAGAGATAGGTATTATCATCTATCTGATATTGAAATTTACTTAGGTTATCACCGTTAAAAAAACACGATATTTTCATCCCAACATTTAATTTCCTCAAATCAAATATCGGTTTAATATCAGACACAAGCTTAAATGCAGTTGCATAATCAAGCCCCTTATCTTGAAGAAAATTTATTATTGTATCACCTTTTTTAATGATGTCTTTCTTTTCAACTAAGGTAATCTTGATATTTTGTACCTGTACTTTTTGTTTTTTTTGTTCTTTTATAACAACATTATCTTTCTCCTTAACCTCAGAACAGGATAGGAATATAATTTGAACAAATATAATTAAAAAAATAAATTTCATAAACAAAGTTTTTATCATAGATAATTCTATACCATAATAAGGCTTTGTTCAAGTAATCAATCTCTGCGAACACCCCATTTTTTTATTTACAAGTGCCTGTATAACAATTAATACCAAAAGTTTTGGACGTTAAAAAATGTGGAAAGTAGCTCATAGATATGTTATAATTAGATTTACCAAAAACCCTGATTATAACAAGTTCAACGATTGAGCTAAATAAAGAATAGTTTAACTATTTTGCAATGCAGTGATTGAGTTTAACGAAGTTAGAATGGGCTTATTGGACATTGCAGTAGATTTTGATTGAAATTTTAGGTATTTTCCGAAAGTTGTATTTTTACGATAAATCATTTAAAATGGAGATTAGTTATTACAGTAACAAATAAAAAATATTTAGGAGGATAAAATTGACAAATAAAAAAGTGCTTCTTTTAGGTGATGAAGCTATAGCACAGGGTGCCATTGATTCGGGCATATCCGGTATTTATGCATATCCGGGTACACCATCAACAGAGATTACCGCTTTTGTTCAAAATTCAAAAGAGGCAAAAGAAAAAAACATTCACAGTACATGGTCGGCGAATGAAAAAACAGCAGTTGAAGCTGCTCTTGGAATGTCCTATGCCGGTAAAAGAGCCATGGCATGTATGAAGCACGTTGGTTTGAATGTTGCAGCAGATGCCTTTGTAAACTCCGGTATTACAGGAGTGAACGGAGGTTTCATTGTTGTTTCGGCTGATGACCCTTCAATGCATAGTTCACAAAACGAACAGGACTCAAGATTTTACGGAAAGTTTGCATTTATTCCTGTTCTTGAGCCGGGCAATCAACAGGAAGCTTATGATATGACAGTTTACGGATATGAATTATCTGAAAAATATAAAGTTCCAGTTCTTATGAGACTGACTACAAGGCTGGCTCACAGCAGATCCGGTATTGTACTTTCTGAAAAACAAATGCAAAATGAATTAAAATTGCCCGAAGACAGAAAGCAATTTATACTTTTACCCGCAATTTCGAGAAAGAAATATAAAATTCTCTTAGAAATGCAAAAAGATTTACTCAAGGAATCTGAAAATTCAAAATTTAATGATTATATTGACGGAGACAATAAAGATATGGGAATAATTGCATGTGGTCTTGCATTTAATTATCTTATGGAAAATTATAAGGATGAAAAATGTCCTTATCCAATTGTCAAAGTAGGACAATACCCGGCTCCTAAGGATAAGATAAAAAAATTGACCGAAGAATGTAAATCCATTCTTGTACTCGAAGAGGGAATGCCGCTTCTTGAAGAAGAGCTTAGAGGTTTACTCGATAATAATGTTAAAGTTCAGGGAAGAATCTCAGGCGAGTTACCGAGAGACGGAGAATTAAATCCGGCAATAATAAGAAAAGCTTTAAATATGGATGTAATAGAGGGAACAAAAACTCCTGATTTTGTTGCTCAAAGACCACCGGCTCTATGCGTTGGTTGTTCACATATTGATTCTTATAAGGCAATAAATGAAGCAATTAAGGACGTTTACGGAAAAGGGCATGTTTTTGCCGATATAGGTTGTTATACATTAGGTGCACTTCCGCCTTTCGATGCAATTAATACCTGTGTTGATATGGGAGCATCCATTACAATGGCAAAAGGTGCATCAGATGCAGGTCTATTTCCAGCCGTAGCGGTTATAGGTGATTCAACATTTATTCATAGTGGTATGACAGGCTTATTAGATAACATCATTGAAAAAACTAATATTGTGATTTTCATTTTTGATAATTCAACTACTGCAATGACGGGGCAACAGGATTCACACGCCTACGAGAGGTTGGAAAAAATATGCCTCGGACTCGGAGTAGAAAAAGAACATCTAAGAATAATAAATCCTGTTCCGAGAAATCATGATGAGTTTGTTAAAATAATCAAGGAAGAAGTTGATTATAATGGTGTTTCTGTTATTATTCCAACAAGACCTTGTATTCATGTAGTAAAAAAAATAAGACTTAAAAAGATGGGAGAAACAAAATGAAAAGTGATATAATTCTTGCAGGTGTGGGTGGTCAGGGTATTCTTTCTATAGCCACAATTATCGGATATGCTGCAGTTGAGTCCGGTTTATATCTTAAACAGGCAGAGGTACAC
>CAYOTE010000179.1:0-5172 GCA_964406785.1 uncultured Clostridia bacterium | reverse complement strand
CACCCGGCATCGGACTCCATGGAATCATCGGTTCAACCGCTCTTGCTTCCGGCGGTAAGAAATAATCCTTCATACAAGCCTTAAATACTTCCTCAGCCTCTCTAACCTTATCTATATCTATATCAAGTGTATAATCAGTCCCTCTTAAAGAATGCCACATTGCAAGGATATCAGGTTGACATGTCCCGCCCGAGCAAGGAGCCATCGAAAGGTCAATAGCATTTGCACCGGCATCTATTGCAGCCTTATTCGTTATAATACTTATTCCGGCGGTTTCATGTGTGTGAAAATGAATATATGTATCCTTGGGAAGAATTTTTCTTGCTCTCTTTATTGTTTCATATACCTTTGACGGTACTGCCGTTCCCGAAGCATCTTTAAAACAAACGGAATCAAAGGGAATATCCGAATCCAAAATTTTCTTCAATGTCATCTCGTAAAACTCTGGATCATGTGAGCCCGTACTTCCCGGCGGTAATTCCATCATAGTAACACATACCTGATGTTTAAGCCCTGCATTTGTAATGCTTTGCCCACTGTAAATAAGATTATCCACATCATTTAAAGCATCAAAATTTCTAATTGTCGTAATACCGTGTTTTTTAAACAACTTGGCATGCATTGCAATAACATCGGAAGGTTGTGATTCAAGACCTACAACATTTACTCCTCTTGCAAGAGTCTGAAGATTCGCATCGGGACCCGCTGCTTCCCTGAAAGCATCCATCATATCAAAGGCATCCTCATTACAATAAAAATATAAGGATTGGAACCTTGCACCACCTCCGGCTTCAAAATAATTTATCCCGGCTTCCTTTGCCGCTTTAACAGCCGGTAAAAAATCCTTTGTAAAAACTCTTGCTCCAAAAACAGACTGAAATCCGTCCCTAAATGCAGTACACATAAAATCTACTTTTTTCTTTCCCATATTTTTTTCCCTTTCCTTTAATTATTTTATAATCTATGTTGTTAATACAGCCCACAAAACACCGGCTGCAATTGCCGAGCCAATAACACCTGCTACATTCGGAGCCATTGCATGCATCAATAAATGGTTATCCGGATCAGCCTTTCTTCCAACCATCTGTACAACTCTCGCTGAATCAGGAACAGCCGATACTCCGGCAGCACCAATCAGAGGATTTATCTTATTGTCTCCCTTTAAAAATAAATTCATAAATTTAGCAAATAAAACACCGCCTGCCGTAGCCACCATAAATGAAAAAGCTCCAAGCCCAAAAATAATCAAGCTTTCGGGCTTTATAAATGTTTCTGCCTGCGTACTTGCTCCAACCGAAAAGCCAAGCAAAATAGTTACAATATCAATTAGTGAATTTCTTGCCGTATTTGCCAATCTTTCAGTAACCGTACTCTCTTTTAATAAGTTTCCAAGAAATAACATTCCGAGAAGAGTTAAGGCACCCGGTGCAATTAAGGTTGTAATCAAAATTCCCATAATAGGAAAAATCATCTTTTCTCTCTTTGAAACAACTCTCGGTTGCTTCATCTTCATCAACCTTTCCGTCTTAGTTGTCAACAACTTCATAATAGGAGGCTGAATAACCGGAACCAAAGCCATATAAGAATAGGCTGCAATTGCAACAGCTCCCAATAAATCAGGTGCTAATTTTGCCGATAAGAATATTGAAGTAGGACCGTCCGCTCCGCCGATTATTCCAATAGCTCCTGCCTGTGCAGGTGTAAAGCCAATAAAGAGAGCACCCATCAAGGTCAGAAAAATACCAATTTGAGCCGCTGCCCCCAATAATATTAATTTCGGATTCGCAAGCATTGTTGAGAAATCTGTCATAGCACCAATACCAAGAAAAATCAATGGAGGAAAAATGCCCTGTTTTACACCAAAGTATATGTATTGAAATACACTCCCCTCATCATAAACAGAAAGTGCCATTCCGGCAATACTCGGAATATTACCAAGAATTATACCAAAACCTATAGGTAGTAATAATAAAGGTTCATATTCCTTAATAATTGCCAACGATATAAAAATTATACCTACCAAAATCATTATTGCATTACCAAGAGAAAGGTTTGCAAAGCCCGTCGTACCTAAAAATTTTATTAATATATCCATAGTTTATCCTCTTGATTAAGCCTTAGCCTTATTATTTAACATTGCATATCCAATTGCTGCAACAATTTCTGCATCCTCAGAAACTTCCTGCGATTCGTTTAATGTTTCTTCCTCAACCTCTGGATATACTTTATTAACAAGTTTCAGTATTCTTGGAAGCAACAAAAGAAATAAAGTTATTGTTACCAAAGCCATAAATACTATCAACATTCCCGTAACAGAAATCGAGACACCTTTACCATCAATAATTTTTTCAAAACTAAATAAATATTTCATATTTTTTCCTCTAAATTAAACAAATTTGCCTAACTATTAATTTCTTTTTTATATCTAATTGTAAATGAAAATCGATTTTTTTACAAATACGTTAGATGTTTAACAATATATTTATTGTAAAACAACACTATACAAATACAAATATTATTTTGTACCATTATACCTTGACATAAACCAATAAACTCTAATAAATTACAGCAGGTTGATTCGTTCCTCAACCTATAATAAAAAATATAATATCAAACAAATCAAAAATTATATATCCATCAGCTTTAAAACCAACTTTTCAATTCCCTGTGCAACTTCGGAGATATTCTTCCCCAACATATATGCCGGTGCCGTTACAATCCTGTTTTTTTCGTCATATGCAATATCATTAACAGGACAATTTATATGAACCGAGCCAAACTCCTCTATTATTTTTGCGGTATCCTCATCGTCCCCGATTGTAATAGACAATTTTAATCCTATTTTTGACGCAACCTTTGCAAGTAGAGCCGGAGCAATACATATAAAACCAAGCGGTTTTTTCTCAGAAATAGCCTTAATTATAAATTCCTCAAGAATAGGTTCAACAACACAGTCCTTGCCTTTGAAAGCTAAATTACAAAAATTTTTAGCAACGCCAAAACCTCCGGGAAAAACAATCACATCAAATTTTGAAATATCTGCCTCTAATATATCCTTAATATTCCCTCTTGCAATTCTTGCAGATTCAATAAGGACATTTCTCGTCTCACCGGTTTCCTTTCCCGTAAGATGATTAATAACATGATACTGATTTATATCAGGTGCAAACATTTCAACTTCAACACCTGCCCTGTCTAAGGCAAGAAGCGTAATAACGGATTCCTGTATTTCAGCCCCGTCAAACACCCCCGAACCCGATAAAATTACAGCAGCTTTTTTCATAATAACCTCCAGCATATAAATTAATTAATTACTATATTATAAATATATAAAAAAAACAAATAATAATCAACCCCCCGAAATTAATGAGCCTCGTAACCTGAAATTTTCATCAAAATTGTAGCGATATGCCCAAAAAGTCTGTTATAACAAGTTAAGCTATTAAGAGGAATGAAATATAGTTCCACTATTATTTTGAAATGAAGTCGATTAAGCTTAACGTGGTTAGAATGGGCTTATTGGACATTGCAGTAGATTTTGATTAAAATTTTAGGGTCATAACAAAACTTGACTGACTTATCATTATTTGCTACCATTTTTTATGAGTTTAAAAGAAGAAACTTTATTAACTAATTTTAAAGGACAGAAAATATTCGTATGGGGTGATTTTATTATTGACGAGTTTGTCTATACCTCATCTAAAAGAATATCAAGAGAGGCTCCCGTTTTAATCACGGAATACATATCAAGTGAACTGTTTCCCGGAGGTGCCGGCAATGTTATTATGAATTTAAAATCACTCAATGCCGTACCTATACCAATAGGTTTTATAGGCAAAGAGGAGGATGGAAAAAATTTAATATCAATACTTAAAAAACACGATATTCAAACATCGGGATTAATTGAAATAGATGATTTTAAAACACCAAAAAAAAGCAGAATACTGTCCGGCGGAGATAATACAAAAAAGCAACAGGTATTAAGAATAGATACAAAGAACCATAAAAAACCTTCACAAGAAAATTACGAACAATTATTCAATAATATTAAAAAATTATTACCCGAAAGAGGATGTCTGATAATTTCGGATTATCTTAACGAGACTGTGAATCCCGAAATATTTAAAAAAGTGCTCTTAGAATTTCCGAATACAATATCCGTTATCGACTCAAGACATAATCTTCTTAGCTTTAAAGACAGCACGATAATAACACCAAACGAGCCTGAAATGAGAGAATTATTCCCCAATAACGACTTTATTACAGAGCAAGACTATTTTAATGCAGGTACCGAACTTCTTAATAAAATGAATATAGAGGGAATTGTTCTAAAGAGAGGTCATAAGGGAATGATTGTTTTTAGCAAGACACATCCCCCTAAAAAAATAAATATATTCGGCTCATCAAGCATTGTAGATGTAACGGGAGCCGGCGATTCCGTTATCTCTGTTTTATGCCTGTCAATTCAAAGCGGACTTTCCGTATATGAATCGGCAAAGCTGGCAAACATTGCCGGAGGAATTGTTGTAATGCACGAAGGAACATACCCCATAAATTTTGATGAGTTGTCAAATGCCCTTAAATAAATATACGAAACAGACTAAACAAACTAAATACAAGTCAATAGACGAGTTAATTATTATCTGCAAAGAGGCTAAAGAGAAAGGAATAAAAATAGCATTTGCAAACGGAGGTTTTGACTTATTACACATAGGACATATAAGATATTTAAAGGCTGCTAAAGAGGTAGCCGATATACTAATAGTTGCACTTAACTCAGACAAATCTCTAAAAAAGCTTAAGGGCGAAAACAGAGCAATAATTGATGAACAAGGAAGGATTAAATTACTTTCAGCATTAATGTTTGTCGATTATATTACACTCTTTGATGAGTCAACGGTTGACGAACTTCTTCTAAAACTTAAGCCTGATTTTCATTGCAAAGGCTCTGACTATACAAAGGAAACCGTGCCCGAACGAGAGACTGTTTTATCCTATGGCGGGCAAATAGCAATAGTTGGAGGAGATAAGGTTAGATCAACTTCAATTATAGTCGAAGATATTAAGAATCAATGATTAAAAAGATTGCAATAGTAAGACTATCTGCACTTGGAGATATAATTCACACTGTTCCGGCTGTATGGAGAATAAAAAAAGCCCTTCCCGATGTTG
>CAYOTE010000178.1:0-5269 GCA_964406785.1 uncultured Clostridia bacterium | reverse complement strand
CGTATCCTCCAATAATTAACGATATAAAGGGCTTGTTTAATGATGATTTGAAAAATATTCTTGTTAGTCGAAATATTATTGAAACCATATTTGAACATTATGATGATGATAATGGGGAACTCAATTACGATATTATACAAAAAGCCATAACAAAACCGGAGCGAATACTTTTCAGAGATATTTATTTTTCTATAGATAGTTCTAAGATGGTTAGTGATATTGTATATGAAAGGATAGAAAATTCTATCATTAAACTACAGGATAAGGTAAATAGTGTTAGAATAAAGGAAATAAATAAGAAAATAAAATTGGCATCAAAAAATAATGAGATAGAAAAATTAAATAAATTAATGGAAATAAAAAATAAATATATAAAACAAAAATATAATACAAAGAAGGAGGGGTAATTGGATAAAGAAAAGAAAAGCAGAGAAGTCGCTGATATTGATAAGGATAAGCCGGATTTGATATCCATAAAATTAATTGATGAACTTGCCGAAATATCTAAATTAAACGATGGGAAAATCAGAAACGAATATTTTACAACTTTTTTAGATGAAAACGGGTTGAAAAAACAAAAAAAGGATATTGTTGCTATTCTCTCTTCAAAAAATATTTCTATAATGCGTAAGAGAAGTATTTTTAAACCGGATAAACTTAAATTATACAACGACTTTCTCACTAAATATAAAAAAGAGCTAAATGTTATTTTAAGAAAGGCAAGGAGAAGTTTTGGCGTTTTAGATGACAATTCCGTTAATGGCGTTTTTGACAGCAAAGATGAAATGAAGGAAAACCTTAAATTTATGAGGCATTATTTGAGGGAAAACGGCATAAAAACAACAAAATCGGCTAAGATTAAAAACCCCAGAGCTTCGTCTGATAAAAGTGAGATAGTTGGAGATCCCGTAAGGCAATATTTAAGAGAGATGGGTGGAGTAAACTTGCTTTCCAGAGATGAGGAAGTAAAAATTGCTAAAAAAATAGAGTTGGGCGAAAAGAAGGTTGTCAAGGCACTTTCTAAAACAAATCTTGTATTATATTCTGTTATTGATCTTGGTAGAGACGTATTAGAGGGAGTTAAGGATATAGATGAGGTTGTTGATATTACGGAGGATATTCTTGATGAATCAAAAAAACAGCAGTTTAGAGATGCTTTTTTTGAAAAGTTAGAGTTATTGAATAAATTACGAAGAGAATTACACGGATTTCAGAAATCTAATGTTTCCAACTTTGTTATTGCCAAAAAAATGGTAGAGATTACAAGACTTATTCAAGGAATGTCAATTCTTTTTGAACATAAGAGAAATTTTATAAATAAACTTAAACAATTAAGAGAAAACTATCGACATATTATGAGTAGAGTCGAAAGTATAAACAACAAATTAGATGAACAATCCGGTGAAGATGAAAAAAAGAATAATCTAATTGAGGTTGAAAATTATACAAGACGACTTAATAATCTTAATGAAAAGTATATGATAGAGCCGGAAGAATTATTTAAAACCTGTGCTGATATTGCTGAGGGACAATATTTGATAGATATGTCAAAAAATGACCTTGTTGAGTCTAATCTTAGACTTGTAGTTTCTATTGCAAAAAAATACATTAATAGAGGCTTGCAGTTCTCAGATTTAATTCAAGAAGGTAATATAGGATTAATGAAGGCTGTTGAAAAATTTGAATATCAGAGGGGATATAAATTTTCTACTTATGCGACATGGTGGATTAGACAGGCGATTACCCGAGCTATTGCGGATCAGGCACGAACAATTAGAATACCTGTACATATGATAGAAACAATACATAAAATCAATAGGACTCAGAGACGTATGGTTCAGGAGTTGGGACGAGAACCAACCGATGAGGAAATTGCAGAAGAAACAGGCTATTCGGCTGATAAAATAAGGAAGATTTTAAAAATTGCACAAGAGCCTATTTCTCTTGAAACTCCTGTTGGAGACGATGATTCTCATTTGAGAGATTTTTTGGAGGATGATAAAACTGTTTCACCACCCGAAATTGTTTCACAGATAAATTTAAAAGAGCAATTGGCAAATATATTAGCTTCGTTAACGGAAAGAGAAGCACGAGTGATTGAGATGCGTTTTGGCTTGGTTGACGGCAATGAACATACCTTAGAAGAAGTTGGACAGGAATTTCAGGTAACAAGAGAGCGAATAAGACAGATTGAGGCTAAAGCATTGAGAAAACTAAAGAAGAAATCAAAGAAATTAGTAAATTTCCTTGATAAACCTGAAAAATTTTCGTAGTTTGTGAAATATGAATTTATCGTACATTAAATTGTAATTAGTTCCCAGATAGATTTGCCTTCGGGGTTTTTTTTAATATGCGATAAGGTTCTTCCAATATATTTTTTATAGGACAAATTCTTACGTATATTTATTTGATAGCCAAATGTTCCGAGAGCTTTGATGTTTCTTTGAAGTGCGGTTAGGTTTAGTTGTTGTTTGTCTATTTTAATGTTTTGACTTTCCAGTTGGGAGAAAAAATAAGCTCTTAGCTTTCCTAAATCAAGATAAGAATCATTGGCAAAGGATACGATGTCGTACAGGTATGAGCCTTGAAGCGAATCTTGGAAGTCAATAAGATAAACTTTGTCATTATAAATATGCATATTTCTCGAATGAAAATCACGATGACAAAAAAAAATTTCGTCAGAGATATTATCAACAATCGTATATAGATTTGCTCGTAAACAGTCTTCGTTAGCCTTTGAAATATTATCTTGAATATAATGCTTAATAAAGAAGTCCATTTCCCATTTAAGACGTTTTTTGTCTAAGACTAATGATGTGTTATTAATTGGTATTTGATGAAGCTTAGATATGATTTGTGCGATTATTTTGAGCAATTTTTTTTTATTGTCCGAATTACTTCTTTTGAATATAGATTGAAATGATTCTGTACCTATATCTTCAAGTATAATAATTCTATCATCTATAATGCTGAAAATTTCAGGAACATTAAGTTGATGCTTTTTATAAAGTTCCGTTAATCTGATAATATTATTTATCTCAACTGAATTCTTATCAGGATAAACCATAGCAATTTTTGTTTTGTCATCATGCGTAATTCTGTAAAAGGAACGAGTTGAGGCTTCTCCTCTTATCTTTCTAATCTTGGATATGTCCGAAATAGTATCAAGTAAAAATTCTTTCATCATGAAATATTACTACACACAAACAAAATTGTCCATTTTCCCTAAAATTCTGAATTTTTAATCAAGACTTACTGCAATGCCCGATATACTCATTCTAACTGCGTTAAGCTCAATCACTGCATTGCAAAATAGTTAGACTATTCTTCATTTAGCTCAATCACTTAACTTGTTATAATAGGCTTCTTGGACATTCCGCTACAATTTTGATGAAAATTTCAGATTATTGTCAAAACATAACATTTGATAATAGCGTAATCGTTAGGGTTGACTATCAAAAACTATGAGTTTACTATATAATGTGTATTAGGAGGCATTTATTATGAAAACAAAAATTATCGTATCTTTTTTGTTGTTAATTGTTATTATTATGTATTCAGGATGTTCAGATAAAGCTAAAAAATATAACTATACAAATTATAAAAAATTAGAGAGACCTAATAAAACAATAAATTTAAAATCTACAAAAATAAATGATTTTGAACTTTTAGTGCCCACAGCAATTGGTTTAATTGAAAATTATTTAATCATTGTCGATAAAAAAGCCGATAAAGTTATAAAAATAATTGATTTAAAATCAAAAAATCTGGTTACCGCTTTTGGTAAACGAGGGCAAGGACCAAGCGAATTTGTAGGTGCATCAGATATAATACAGGACCCGATTAAAACAAATATGTTTTGGGTATTTGATATATCCGCACGTAAATTAAAAAAATTCGATATAAATAAGGTTGTAAAAAATATCTTCGAGCCTGAAAAGATAATACTTTTTAAAGAGGGAGTCGGAATACCTAAACAGGTTATAATAACTGAAAATAAAATAATTGGAATCGGCTTTTTTTTTAAGGGAAGAATTGCAATATACGATTTAAATGGAAATTATATTAAAAGTTTAGGCAAAATTCCTGTAAATTTTAAAAACGAAAGATTTGCATCGCAACATTCTCTTGGTTTTGAGGGTAAATTTGTTTACAAAAAGAAAACAAAAACAATATTTATAGCACCTTTACTTAGTGATATAATTGAAAAATATGATGAGAACGGGGTTTTGTGTTCAACTCTTCATGGACCTGATTTGTTTTTTCCCGAATATGAAATAGTACAGGCAGGGGAGTATTATACAATTACATATAATAAAAAAACAAGAAATGGTTATGTTGATATTTGTTATAATAAAAAATTCGACAATTTATTTTTACTGTATTCCGGAAAATATTTTTTTGATACAAATAGAAATCTGTTTTATAACACTGTTTATGTTATCGGCAAAGATGATAAAATTATTGAAAAAATTAAACTGGATACAGGAGTAAAAAGAATAAAAATGTCTAATGACGGGAAAATTATTTATGCGTTGTCAGGAAATAAAATATTAAAATTTACATATAAAAAATAAAAACATAGGGGTATGAGTATTAAATAAAATAAAAAACGGAGTTTAAAATAAAAAAGAATATTATTAAACTAAATTTTTGTAATGTGGAGTTCCCATTCTTCTTCGTCTTCGTTTTCAATTATTTGATAAAGTGTATTGTCTTTGATATAGTATGGGAAAAATTCGAGAATGTTTATGCTGTGAAGTGGTATTGTCTCTTTTTTTATGAATTTCCCCGAGGTTTTAAAAATTAAAAAATCCACCGTCTTATTCGTTTTGATATTGGTCTGTACATAAATTGTATCTTTGTCAATAAAAAAATCTTTTATTGCATTATACGTATCTCCTACCTTTATTCTGCTTTTTAATCTGTCGTAAAATGCCTTAAATCGTGAGCTTGTCTTATAGTAATTTTTTATATCTTTTTTTGTCTGTGCTGATACTGACGATAATTTATAATTATACTTTATATCTTTTATTTTTTTACCTTTTATGTCAAATACCTTAATGAGGAGTTCCTTGGTGTCATTAATATAAACCTTATCTTTACCTGTCCTTATAATGAAAATGTTATCATCCATAAAATGTCTAAAAAAGCTTCCTCGTGTTATTGATTTCTCAGTACCATAAAATAGCTTTTTAGTTTTTAAATCATTATTAAAAATATTAACAGCTGTTTTCATAGAACTATTTTCACCTCTTATAAATGACCG
>CAYOTE010000177.1:0-5296 GCA_964406785.1 uncultured Clostridia bacterium | reverse complement strand
GTTTTCTACAAAAATATATTATATCATCGCCCTCATATCCAGGAATTTCAATAGTTTCAATTTGTCTGATTTTTAAATACTCTTTGACAATTGGGATTTGCAATAATAAGTCATCCGGTGGAGCCTTTCTTTTTGATTTATAATTAGGATACATCTCATGTCGAAATGTATCTCCTTTAGAATCTAAGGCAACAATCAAATAATCAGGATTTATTTCCTTTATTAAATAATCAATTCTGGTAATAAAACCATACAGAGCACCAGAAGGTAAACCGCTTGCAGTTCTCATATTTCCAAATGCATAAAAAGAACTAAAGATTAAATACATTCCGTCAATCAATAGTAAGGTTTTTTTTTCCTTTTCTATGAAAAGTTGTGACATGGTTTTTTACAAGGTATTGAGATAATTAATGACCATATCATCAAGTGACACATCATCCAATGCTTGTGTTTCAAGGGACAACATATGTAAAAATTTTCCTTTTTTTAAATCCGTACTAACCTCATCGTGCTGCGACTTCATCATTATTTTCACACGATCTCTCATATCAGAAACATTTTTTAAATGACCATAGGATATTCTTCTTGACAACAGTATTTCTCCGTTATGATAAACGAGAGTCTCTATTGTAGGGTTACTTTCACCTTTCTCTTCAGTTTGAATATGAAAAACTTCATTCCTATACTTAATATCTGTATTAAAGCCAACTATCATAGGGAAATGATAAAATAAAAGAGATTTAATGTCAAGGCTCCGATAGGTAAATATTAAGTTTGTCAAAGTTATAAGATAATTTAAAAAATTATATTTCATTACTTTCGTTATATGAATTTTTCATCGGGATTGTACCTCAATGCCCGATAGACCAATTATAACTGCATTAAGCTCAATCACTGCATTGCAACACACTTAAGCTATTCTTCTTTTAGCTCAATCGTTTAACTTGTTATAATAGACTTCTTGGGCATTTCGCTACAATTTTGATGAAAAATCCAGGCTTTTTTAATTATTTTCTCTAAAAAATTGTTTTTTTTTGTATATTATTATAGAATTAAGTATGAGCTAAAAAAAGTGAGAGGTGAATGAAAATGAAACTTGAAAAATATTTGAAAGCCGAAAATATCTTTATCAAAGACAGTTATAAAGATACGGATTTATTTTATGCTGATTTTTCTTTATTTTTAAAAAAAAAAGGGATTGTTGACGATAATGAAAAGATTAAACGACTATTTATTAAAAGAGAAAACGTACAATCTACGGCAATCGGAAGAGGCGTAGCAGCTCCACATATCTTTTCAGACGAATTTTCTGAATTTATTTTAACCGTTGCACTGATAAAAGAAGGTATGGAGTACAAGGCACCGGATGAGCAAAAGGTATTTATTGTATTTTTAATTATGAGCGACGACAGAGATGTTGGACTTCATTTAAAAAACTTAGCTCATATTGCAAGATTAACAAGAAGCACCGCACTGGGAGAACGTATTAAAGATATTACAGATGCCACCCAGCTAATAGAACTTATTAAAGAACAAGAAGCTTTAATATAAAATGCAACTTGCAATTTTAATTTTAAATAAAGAAGAGTACTTGGAAGTCCTTTTAGAGGGACTCTTAGAAATCGGCATAAGTGGTGCAACAATTATAGATTCTATAGGAATGGGGCATATCCTCTCTACCGAAGTGCCCATATTTGCCGGATTAAAATTTATGTTTAGCGGAAGCAGACCATATAATAAGACAATATTTACAGCTATAAAGAAAGAAAAAATAGCACCCTTAAAAGACTTGGTAAAAAAAACATTGGGTCCTTTACATGAAAGCGGAAACGGAATTTTATTCTTTCTTAATCTCAGCGATATAGTTGGTCTTAAACCCGAAATTTAAGTCCCCTCCTTCCAATGAAAGAGTTAATTGTCGTTACTATTTTGATTTTTGTAAGTTTGTCGGGTTCCAGATTATCTTTTTTCAACAGAAAAATATCTCTTGGCTTTAAGAGTATAATGTTTACAGGAACTGAGTATATTTTAATAGGAATTTTATTGGGGAACTCAGGCTTTCAATTAATTGACCAACATACAATAAAAACATTCAGTCCCTTTTTAATGTTCGGTTTAAGTGCAATAGGTTTTTTGTTCGGATTACAGTTCAATAAAGAACAATTAAAAAAAATACCGAGATATTATTTTATTATTTCATTTGTTGAATCATTTATAACTTTTTTAACAGTATCTGTTCTTACTTATGTACTCTTAGGCAGTTTTTTGAAACTTGATAAAAACACATTGGTTTTTGCGGCTCTTATAATGGGAAGTTTTTCATCAACAACCGCTCAGTCGGCATTGGCAATAATAAACCAAAATTACAGATTTAAAAATATTAAAAAAATTAATATGTTAAGATATATATCAAGTATAGACGGATTCTATGCAATATGCTTTTTTATATTATCCTTAAGTATCTTTTCAAATCAAGATATAAATCAATTCTCTTTATCCGGCTCTTTATTATTAATGGGCTTTTCAATATTTATGGGCATCATACCGGCAATAGTCTTTATAATAATATTGAGAACAAAAATAACAAAACAGGAGTTTTTTGCAATACTGGTAGGAACGGTCTTGTTTACGGGTGGAATTTCCTTACAAATTCATTACTCACCGCTTATCGCTGGATTTGTAAGCGGAATATTAATCGCCAATTTTTGTAAACATAGCATTAAAGCCTTATCAGTCCTCATAAAATCGGAAAAATCTTTCTATATAATACTATTAGTTTTTATGGGGGCAATGTGGAATTTTGATATTCTTTCATTTATAGCAGTTGTTATTTATTTAATTGCCAGAACAACGGGGAAATTTCTCGGTTCTTTATTAGGATTAAGAATATTTTGCAAAAAAGAATGTTTTATATTTACAACCGGTTTCGGTTTACTTTCAGAGGGTGGGATTTCTATTGCAATACTTATGAGTTTTAGTTTTATGTATCCTGACATTGCAAATTCCTTAATTTCAATACTCGTAATTTCTGTTTTTGTAAACGAGTTATTAAGCCCGTACTTCATTTTAAAACAATTTGGTAAAGATGAAATAGTAAATATCAATATCAGACAAAAAATCAAGCAAAAATACCCTGAGATAAAAGAGAGCATTCATAATGATTAGAAAAATAATTGCACTTGCCATATTAATAGGTTCAATTCTTATTGTAATTTCAGAAAAAATCAGTAAAACCTCTCCTTCATTATCGCCAACCCTTGTTCTCGGTTTTATGCTCCTATCAGCGTATTTAATAGGAGATATGCTTGAAAAATTAGGTTTGCCGAGAATTACCGGATACATTTTTGCAGGCTTGATAACCGGTCCGTATTTTCTGAAATTTTACAGTATAAACGATGTTGTTAATCTTAATTTTTTAAACAGCTTGGCTCTTGCTTTTATCGCATTTTGTGCAGGCGGAGAACTTAGAGCCGACAATATCAAGAAAAAACTTAGATCTATCTTATTTTTAATAACAGGTGTTACAATAATTGTATTTACAGGTGTAAGCCTTACGGTCTTTTTGCTATCCGGTTTTATACCGTTTATGAGTGAATTAAGTGTAAATATAAAAATTGCAATTTCTACTATATTCGGAGTAATTGCCGTAGCAAGATCTCCATCATCAACAATAGCCATTATCAGCGAAACAAAGTCCAAAGGATATTACACAGACCTTGTCTTAAGTGTTTCAATAGCAACAGATGTTGTTATAATTATTTTTTTTGCAATAGTATTGTCAACTTCAAGCTTACTCATAACTCCGGGTTCTTCTTTTTCCGTCATATTCTTGCTTGAGTTATTATTTGAAATTGTTCTTGCCTTTGTATTGGGATTTTTATTGGGTAAATTAATGATATTTCTAATTGAAAAGATAAAAATTGAATTTCCTATAGTGATAACAGTTATGGGATTTCTTATTATAAAATTTTCACATCTTTTAAGTACTTATCTCAACGATATGCATAATATAAACTTAAATATTGAGCCCTTATTAATCTGTATAGCAGCCGGCTATACTGTGCAAAATTTTTCAAAACACGGACATACCTTCCTTAAAAGAATGGATGATGTTTCAATACCCATCTATATTGGTTTTTTTGTAATAACCGGAGCTTCGATAAATATTGAGGTATTAAAAACGGGATGGGTAATTGGTGTAATTATAGTAATTGTAAGAACATTTATGATTTACATAAGCTCACTTATCAGTGGTTTTTTTGCAGGGGATAAACCTATTATATATAAGAACACTTGGCTGGGCTTTATTACTCAGGCAGGTGTCAGTCTCGGACTTTTAACCGAAGTTGGGAGAAGATTTCCCGAATACGGAACATCTATTCAAACAATTTTAATAGCATCAATTACCATTAACCAGATATTTGGACCGATAGCCTTAAAATTTGCACTAAAAAAAGTAGGAGAAACAGAAAAAGAACGATTAAAAAAAGGAATGTAAAAAATTAAAAAGACAATATTTATAATCATATGCATGGGATTTTGGATTTGTTTGAACATTGCAACATATCAATTTGCAGGAGAAATTAAAAAGGATACACCGCCTAAGACCTTAAAAAATATATTTAACAGTAATATCCAAAACGGAGATATTATATTTTAGACTTCAAAGTCAAGTCAAAGCAAAGCAATACAACTTGCAACACATTCTAAATATAGTCATATGGGGATAATTTTTAAAAGAAACAAACAAATCTACGTTTTTGAAGCAGTTCAGCCCGTTAAATTTACATTACTAAAAAAATGGATAAAGCGTGGAGTAAAAAAACATTATGTTATAAAAAGGCTTAAAAATGCAAAAAATTGCAATGACGTATAAGGGGAAAAATTACGATATTTATTTTGAATGGACAGATAATAAAATGTACTGTTCAGAGCTTGTTTGGAAAATATACAAAAGAGCAACAGGTATAGAAATAGGAAGTCTTGAAACGCTTTCAAAATTCAATTTATCACACAAAATTGTACAACAAAAAATGCGAGAACGCTACGGCAAAAACATTCCATATAAAGAAAAAGTAATATTTCCAATAAGAATATTTAACTCCGATAAATTAATAACAATAGATAAAAGATAATGAGAGAAAACATCTAAAATCCACATTCTTTACAAAGAAATTTTAAACTGATTATTTTAATTATTTATAATTTATATCTTGTTTAAATTACTTTTTTATTTGTTTGAGCTTTCTTGTTGAGTACAGTATATCTTGCTGTATATCTTTTTTACCCGTATTTT
>CAYOTE010000176.1:0-5342 GCA_964406785.1 uncultured Clostridia bacterium | reverse complement strand
TTTTAATTCACCCTTGTAAAAAGCATTTGTTTTAAAATTTTCAACCTTTTCGTTAATTTTCATTAGTTTCTCCTTTTTAATAACGATAATCATTATCGTTAATATAGTATAATAACATTTATTTTTTATTTGTCAATGTTTTTTAATAAAAAATTTTTTTCCCTGTTTATGAGGTTTTGATATTATTATATTTATTCATTATTGATAAAACAACTATTGCTTTTTAATAAGAAATTTTATATAATCCACCAATAAGATGAGGAAAAATAATGGGAGACGAATTATTAAGAAGCATAGAACTATTGAGCAAAGAGAGGGGTATCTCTCCGGATATTTTTTACTCTGCCATAGAGGAAGCACTATTAACCGTAGCTGAAAACTATTTTAATCAAGATACTGATATTCATGTACAGATAGATAGAATAAAAGGCACGATAAAGGTTTACTCTGAGAAACTTGTTGTTGATGAGATAGAGGATATTGAGGCTGAAATACTTTGGAAAGATGCATTGAAGTATGATTCAAAGGTTAAACTTGGAGATACAATTAAGATCTTTTTACCAAACAGTACTCTCGGAAGAGTTGCGGCACAGACAGCAAAACATATAATTACGCAAAAAGTTTCAATTGCAGAGCAACAAAAAATATACGAGAAATATTTTCCATTAACCGGAACGCTTTTGACCGGTGAGATAAACCGTATAGAGAGAGGTAATATTATTGTAGGACTTGAGATAGGCGAGGCAATTCTACCTCCTAAGGAATTATCTCCAAAGGATGAGTATCAACGGGGAGATATGATAAAATTCTTAATAAAGAGAGTTTTTCAAGAAGGTAAAGGTCCTCTTGTGCTTGGTACAAGATATATGAACGATTTTGTCTTTGAATTGATAAAGAAAGAAGTTCCTGAGGTTTCGGACGGGTTGGTGCGAATTGTTGCTATTTCACGTGATCCGGGGATTAAATCGAAGGTTGCTGTTTATTCAACTGAAAAGACTGTTGATCCGGTTGGAGCCATTGTCGGTATGAACGGTAATAGGGTTCTTGCCATAACCAAGGAGTTACGAGGTGAGCGTGTTGATGTAATTGCTTGGAGTGATTTTCCGCAAAGATATATAGCATCCGCCTTAACGCCGGCAAATGTTATTAGTGTAAATATAGTAGATGAAGAGAATAAAAGAGCTGAGGTGACTGTTACGGATGACACCCTGTCCTCTGCTATTGGAAGAAAGGGCGTTAATATTAAACTTGCTTCCAAATTGACGGAATGGAACATTCAACTGACGAATAGAATGGTAAATAGATTTGATAAAATTGAAAAAAAACTGTAATATAGGAGATATTTGAGTGAATATAAAACTAAGAGAGGCTGCGAAGCAATTTAAAATATCCAATAAAATCGCACTATACTTTTTGGAAATTAATAATCTTCCGGTCAAGTCTCATGCTTCAGCTATAAACTATGATCAACTTGAATTATTGAGAGAATTCTCCGGAGATGAGGCAAGAAAGAAGAAGGTAGCGAAGGATTTTGAGAAATTTGAAAAAGATAAAAAGTTAAAACCTAAGGAAGCTGTAAAGAAAACGATAATTGAAGAGAAAAAACCTGAGCCGGAGAAGGTTGAAGATACTCCGACAAAGACAGAGCCTCTAAGAGAAGAAAAAATCGAAATTAAAGAAGAAAAAATAGTTGAAAAAAGAATCGAATATGTAAAAGAAACAGAGATAAAAAGGTCTGTTGAGAAACCTGTTGAAAAGATTACTACTCCTGTTGTTTCTAATAAAAATGATATACCGGTTAAAAAAGTACCGGAGGTAAAGGCACCGATAAGACAAGCACCTGTAAATACTACTGTAATTAAACCTAAGGTTCCTGTTCAGCCGATTAAGCCAAAGGCTCCGATAAAAAAACCGGTCTTGCCACAGTCTAAATACTCTGTCCCTGCAAAAAAAATGTCGGATAATAGAAGAGGATTTAGGTATTATACAAAAAAAAGAGGACCGAAAGTACCGAGAATGGTCTCAACAATAAAGAGAAAGGAAATGGATTTGGATCTTCCTGAGATAATTCAGGTTTCTGACTTTATTACCGTAAAGGAACTTAGTGAGAAGTTAAATATTAAGTTAAAAGATTTTCAAATTAAAATGGAAGAACTTGGGAAAAATTTAATTCCGAGTCAGATACTCAGCTCGGAAGAGCTTGAAGAAATTTGTAATCATTTTGAAGTTGCCTATGAGATTATAGAGTACGAAGATCTTATAATCAGTGAATATATCGCAGGTAAACAGGCTAAAAAAGTTAAAAAAGCTCCTGTTGTTACTGTAATGGGTCATGTTGATCACGGTAAAACAACCCTATTGGATAATTTGAGAAAGACACGTGTGGCAGAGAGAGAAGCCGGTGGAATAACTCAGTCGATAGGTGCTTATAAATTAAGAGTTAAGGATGGAGATATAGTCTTTATTGATACTCCGGGGCATGAGGCGTTTACAAATCTCAGAGCCAGAGGTGCTAAGATAACCGATATAGTTGTTTTGGTAGTCGCAGCGAATGATGGAGTGAAACCTCAGACGATTGAGGCAATAAATCATGCCCTGTCAGCAAAGGTTCCTATTATTGTAGCAATAAATAAAATCGACTTAGACAGTGCTGATCCTAATAAGGTTAAACAGGAATTAAGCAGACATAATATTATTGTCGAGGATTGGGGTGGAGACATTGTCTCGGTAGAGATTTCTGCTAAACAGGGCACAAATATGGATACCCTTTTAGAGATGATTTCCATTACTGCCGAAATGCAGGAGTTAACGGCTTATAATAATATTCCGGCTTACGGTACAATTCTTGAATCTAAATTAGATACAAAATTAGGAGCTTTGGGGACTGTGCTTATACAGGGTGGTATGGTAAAGAGAGGTGATTTTTTCATATGCGGAAATTCCGTAGGTAAAATAAAATCTTTAATAGATGATACCGGTAAAACTGTACAGTCTGCCGATGTGCCTTATCCTGTTGAGATTATGGGCTTTAGCGAAGTTCCGACTTCAGGACAAAGATTTTTGGTCGTAGAAGATATTGACAAGGTTAAAAAAATAGTTGATTTAAGAAAATTAAAAGAAAAAGATAAAAAACAGGAAAATGTTCTTGAAGAAAAAAAGATGAGTCTTAAAAATCTTTTTTCTCAACCGGATGGTATAAGTAGTAATGTTACAAATTTTCCGATAATAATTAAGACAGATAATTTTGGTTCAGGTGAGGTATTGGAAGAAATTTTGATGAAGAAAAATTCGGATATTTTAAAAATCAATATTATTCATAAAGGAATTGGCAATATAACGGAGGGCGATATTTTACTTGCTTCAACGGCAAATGCGATAATTTTCGGGTTTAATGTTAAAGCACCCAATAAGGTTTTAGGATTGGCAAAGAATGAGTTAATTGAAATAAAACTGTATAATGTAATTTATCATTTGATTGAAGATGTTGATAAGGCAATTAAGGGAGAGATTGAGCCTGAATTTATTGAAAATTATATAGGTAAACTTGAAGTCTTACAAAAATTTAAGATATCCAAAATAGGAACTATTGCAGGTTGTATTGTTAAAGAGGGTAAGATAACCAAGAAATCAAAGTTAAAGGTTATGAGAGGAAACGATCTTGTGTTTGAGGGTGAGCTTGAGACACTTAGAAGAGTTAAAGATGAGGTCGCTTCGGTAAATGCCGGTACTGAATGCGGTGTTAAAATTAAGAATTTTAATGCTATTGATATTGGTGATATCTTAGAAACTTACGAGTTAGTACAAAAGTAATTTATAGTTATTATATGTTTTTAGTTAAGAGATGAATGTAATAACAGAAATTAAATATAAAATAAACAAAGCTGAAAGGATAGCGATATCATCACATATAAGACCTGATGTTGATTGTATAGGCAGTGGGTTGGCTTTATATCATATATTAAAACAACTTGGTAAGGATGTTTCTTATGTTAATACTGATACGATACCATTTCCTCTGACAAATCTTCCGGGATATGATGTAATTGAGTACGGGCAAGTTTTTCCTAAAAAATTTGATTTATATTTTCTTATTGAAGGAGGAACAGAGCAGAGAACGGGGCAGAAACATCTTGATAATTATTCAACGATTAATATAGATCATCATGCTACAAGTGTCAATGATTCCGATTTGAATTGGGTTGAGCCTGATGCAGCCGCTGTTGGTGTTTTGATATATGAGCTTGCGGTTGAATTGGATGTTAATATAACAAAAACGATAGGTTTTAATCTTTATGCGGCAATTTCTTCCGATACGGGCTCTTTTAAATATTCAAATACCACGGAGCGTTCCCTAAGAATTGCTTCTGAAATTATTAAGAAGAGTAATATAGCACCGGAAGAGGTATCTGATTTATTGTATAATTCTAACTCATATTTAAAAGTAATGATTTTACAGAAAGTTCTTGCAACGCTTCAATTATTCTTAGACGAGCAGGTTTCCGTAATTGAACTTAAAAGAGAATTTTTAGGTTCGATGAAACTTATGGATGTTGATACCGAAGATATTGTTGCCGTAGCAAGGTCAATTCAAAGTTTGAAAGTTACTCTCTTTTTTAAAGAGATTGATGAGAATTATTATAGAGTTTCTATTCGTGCCAAGGGCGATTTTAACTCGCAAAATATTGCAGGATTTTTCGGAGGTGGCGGTCATAAACATGCTGCCGGTTTCTTTTATAAGGGTAATATTGAAAATGCAAAAAAAAATATTTTAGATATTATTAAAAAAGAACTTAATAAATAAATGTTATCCGGTCTTCTCTGTATAAATAAACCCATTGGTAAAACATCGCATGATGTAGTTGCCAAAGTCAGGAGATGTCTGAATATGAAAAAAGTCGGGCATTTTGGAACATTAGACCCCTTTGCCGAAGGTGTATTACTCATTGCCTTGGGACGAGCTACGAAATTTTTTGATTTTTATTTAAAAAAAAAAAAAACATATACTGGCAAGATAAAATTTGGATACTCTACAACAACCTATGATAGAGAAGGCGAGCGGGATTCTGATATTAGTGAACCGAATTTATATTCTTTAGATTTAAACACGATTATTTCAAGCTTTTTAGGAAAGCAACTTCAATTACCGCCTATTTATTCGGCAAAAAAATATATGGGTAAACCCATGTATAAGTATGCAAGAGAAAATAAAGAGGTTGAACGAAAGCCGTCTGAAATTGAGATTTATGCCTTTGATTATAAAATCATTGATAAATCAACCCTATGGTTTGAAGTTACTGTTTCTTCGGGTACATATATAAGAACAATTGCGTATGATATTGGAA
>CAYOTE010000175.1:0-5369 GCA_964406785.1 uncultured Clostridia bacterium | reverse complement strand
TTGCTCTTACCAATCTATCGGAAAATAATCTTTTAAAAATTTACCACACCAGTGCTTTTTAGTATTTATTCCATCAAAAAAAGGATCACAAACTCTGGCAGCACCATCAACAATGTCTAACGGAGGTTGAAAATCATGTACTTCTTCTTTAAATTTCGATAATTTCACAGGATCTTCATCTGTTACCCAACCGGTATCAACAGCATTCATAAAAATTCCGTATTTTGCAAATTCCCTTGCCGAAGTATGTGTCAACATATTGAGTGCAGCCTTTGCCATATTTGTGTGGGGATGTCTTTCGCTCTTTTTAAATCGTTTAAATTGTCCTTCCATAGCTGATACATTAACAATATGCTTTTGTCCTGTATTATCTCTTTTCATTAATGGAGCAAGTTTATTACATAGCACAAACGGAGCAACCGCATTGACAAGTTGTATCTCCAACATTTCCGAAGTTTGTATCTCTCCCAATTTTAGTCTCCAACTATTAGTAGTTCTTAAATCAACCTGTTGTAAATCGGCATCTAATTTGCCCTTGGGAAATATTTTTTTTGTCGATAAAGCATTATCGTATGTATATGGGATTTGAGATAATTGTGCCGATTCTCTTAATCCTATTCCAGATAGTTTCTCGTGCCATGATACTGGGAAATTTCCTGTAGCAATACGAGATGAAACAATTACTGAATTTAATTTATTTATGCATTGATTATAATTCTTCATTATTTTTTGAACATCTTCCGAATGTTCGTTTAATGCCTTTATCTCATTATCCATTAAATGAGCATAAAATCCAGTTGGTCTTCTTACTGTCTGTGCAGCATTATTTATTAATATATCAAGCCTATTAAAGTTCTGCTCTATATGATTACAAAAAATTTCTACACTTGGAGTATGCCTTAAGTCCAGTCCATAAATATGCAATCTATTCCCCCACTCTTTAAAATCTTTTTCTTTAGAATATCGGATAGCCGAATCCACAGGAAAACGTGTTGTTGCAATGACTGTTGCTCCCGCTTTCAACATCATTAATGTTGCCTGATAACCAATTTTTAAACGAGAACCTGTAATTAAGACAACCTGTCCTGTTAAGTCTGCCGTTTGAAATCTCTTTGTGTAATTAAAATCAGCACATTTCGGACACATAGAATCATAAAAAAAATGTAATTGCGTAAACTTGGCTTTACAAACATAGCAATTTCTGGGTGAATGTAATTGACTCTCCTCGTTAGAAAAATTATCAATTCCCATTAGTTTCTCCGGTATTGTAAATACAGATTGTTTTCTAACGAGGCGAATACCTGTCGCAGCCCTTGCTTTTCTATCAGATACTACAATTTTTTGTTTACGAAGCTTTCTTTTCGCCTTATTACGCTCATTTATTAATTTTTTATCTGGTCTTGATAATTGCCCTGCTATTTTTTTTAATTCGATTTGTTTTTCTACCGATAATGCCACAAAATATTCACTATTATTTACAAGTTCGGTTAAAATACTTATACAACCATCTATTTCTTCCTTACTATACACTTGTTTTTTGTTTTTTTCCATTTTTTTCCTTATTTTAAATTTTTTATTAATTAATTGATTCCTATAAGGTATTATATCATATATTTTTTATATAAAACACACAATCAAAATTACCTGAAAATTTCAGGAATTAATTTAGAATTCTCTTGACAATAAAATTTTCGTTTTTTATAATTTACATTATGAACATAGTAGTAGTTGACAACGAAGTGAGTATTCTTATTAATTACAATAAAAGTGTGTCTTATCAATGAACAATAAAGCAGACAATAAAGGAAATTATTCAAAAGACAGTTTAGCTAAGTATAAACTTTTTTTTGAAAAAGCTCCTATAGGAATCGTTTTTTATAATAAAAAAGGTATTGTAACGGATGTAAACAATATGACTATTAAAATTTTTGGTTCTTCACGACAAAAATTGATTGGATTAAATCTTAAGAATAATCCCGACAAGACATTTACAAAAGAAGTAATTAGATCACTTAATGGTCAAAATGGTTTTTATGAGGGTGAACATACCTCACTTACGGGTTCTAAAACATCTTTTTTGAAATGTGAATGGATACCTTTAAAAAATAACAATATAGTTTATGGTGGTGTTGGTATTATAAAAAATATTAGCGAAAGAAAAAAAAACGAAGATAAAATTTCAAGTCTTGCAACTCTTGTTGAGCAGGCCTTTCAAACTATTATCATTACAGATTTGAATGGTATCATTACATATGTAAACCCTGCATTTAAAAAAATAACCGGCTACGATACAAAAGAAATTATAGGACAAAATCCACATATATTATCAGGCGGGAGACATAGCAAAGAATTTTATAAAGGGCTTTGGCATACGATTAAATCAGGTAATATATGGCATGGAGAATTCTATAACAAAAAAAAGAATAAATCCTTTTATTATGAAAATGCAATAATTTTCCCTATTAAAAACACCAAAGGGGAAATAATAAAATATGCAGCTATAAAACAGGATGTAACAGAGCATAAAAAGACACAAGCACAACTCCATCAATCACAAAAAATGGAATCAATAGGAACTCTTGCCGGAGGAATTGCACATGACTTCAACAATGTACTCGGTATAATAATGGGTTATACAGAGCTTACGATGGATGAGGTATCTGAGAACAAAGAACTTACAAATAACTTAATTAAGGTTATGAATGCTTCGGAAAGAGCAAGATATATGGTACAGCAAATTTTGTCTTTTAGTAGAAAAGATATAACACAAATGCAATATATCTCCATTGAAAAAGTAATAAAAGAAACAGTTAAATTTATAAGAGGAACTATTCCCTCAACGATACATATCAAGTCAAATATAATGAACAATCAAGGTAAAATCCTTGGTAATAAAACACAAATCACTCAAATAATAGTTAATTTATGTCTAAATGCAACTTACGCAATGAAAACAAACGGTGGTACGCTTGAAATAACACTCATAGATACGGAGAGTACAAAAGAAAACCCTATTGAAAATCTAAAAATCGGTACTTATAAATTAATACAGGTTAAAGATACCGGAATAGGTATGGAAAAAGAAATATTAGATAAAATATTTGAGCCTTATTTTACTACTAAAAAAATTGGGAAAGGTACGGGGCTCGGACTTTCAGTAACTTATGGCATAATCAAAAATCATCACGGATATATATATGTAACTTCACAATTAGGTATAGGTTCTGTCTTTAGTATTTATTTACCTGTAGTTAAAGATATTGACACAAAAGAAAAAAACAATGTTGAAAAAATATTTATTAGAAAAAATAGAGAAAAAATTTTATTTGTGGATGATGAGAAAGATTTAATTAATCTTGGGACTAAGATATTACAATCACTTGGATATAAAGTTACATCTAAAAATAACAGTATAGAGGCTTTAAATGATTTTAAAAAAAATTCCGATAACTACGACATTTTAATTACAGATAATACAATGCCTAATATGACGGGCATAAAGCTTGTCGAAAAAATCCATAAGATAAGACCTGATTTACCCGTCATTTTATGTACCGGATTCAGTGACGATATAGGACATGATAATTATAAAAAAAAAGGGATTGATGCATTGATTATGAAACCTATAAGGAAAAAACACATAGAAAAAGCAGTTAGAGACGTATTGAATAATAAATTGACAAAAAATACATTCAATACAGCAAAAACGAATTGTGATATACAATGAAAAAAAAACCCCCTTCGATATTAATAATTGATGACGAACAGGATAATCTTGTTTTAATATCAAAAATGTTGGAAAAATCGTTTTCTAAAATTTCAATATACTCCGCTTCAAGTGGTTTTGCCGGATTAAAATTAGCAAAAAAATATCTTCCCGATACTATCATACTTGATTTATTAATGCCTGAGATTGATGGATTTCTTGTATGCAAAAAACTTAAAAAAAACAATTTAACGAGGCACATCCCAATAATAATTATAACGGGTTCAGAAGATCAAATGAATACAAAAATAAAAGTTCTTGAAATAGGAGCCGATGCCTTTTTGTCAAAACCTATTAGAAAATCTGAACTAATAGCACAAATTAAAGTTATGTTAAGAATAAAACTTGCAGAGGACAAAATAAGAAGAGAAAAAAAGAACCTCGAAAAAAAAATAAAACAGAGAACTGAAAAGTTACATCTTCTTGCAGCTCATACTCTTTCTCTTCAAGAGGGAGAGCGTATAAGAATATCAAGAGAACTCCATGATGAATTGGGGCAAATGTTGGTAGGGTTACAAATGGGTCACGATTCCTTATTAAAAATCTTAACTAAAAATAATATAACAAATTTAAATAAGAATAAAATAATTATAAAAATAAAGGATTTAACCAATATAACAGAGCAGAGCTTTGAATCCATAAGAAGAATAATTCACGATCTTCGTCCACCGGTACTTGATCATCTCGGACTAATTTCAGCAATAAAATGGCTTGCCTGTGACTTTCATAAAAAAAGCAATATACAAATTATTGTAAACAATACAATCGACAAAGAAATATCATACTCAAACGAAAAAAGAACAACTATTTTTAGAATACTTCAGGAAGGATTTACCAATATTGCAAAACATTCAAAAGCAACCAAGGTTGTAATAGATATTAAATACGATAATGATAACAATGACACAGACATGATATTTACGATAGAAGATAATGGTTGTGGCTTTGATATAAGGGACATTGAAAGTAGTAAAAATTTTGGAATACTCGGAATGAGAGAAAGAGCCTCTCAATGTAATTGGCAACTTAGCATAGAAGGACAAAAAGGTATAGGTACAAGAGTAATACTAAAAACTAAAACATGAAAAAAATTTTAATTGCTGATGATCATCCGATAGTTAGAGCAGGGCTCAAACAAATAATCAATGAGGAGAGGGATTTAAGTGTTTGCGACGAAGCCTCAAATGGTGTCGAAGTACTAAAAAAAATAAAAAAAAACAGCTATGAACTTATAATCCTTGATATATCAATGCCTGGAGAAAGTGGACTTGAAATTTTAAAACAGATTAAATACAATAACCCTAAACTTAAGGTATTGATTTTAAGCACATATCCGGAAGATGTATACGCTGAACGTTCAATAAAAGCAGGTGCTTCGGGTTATTTAAATAAACAGTACGCTACAAGAGATTTAATAATTGGAATAAATAAAATACTGAACGGAGGAATATTTATAAGTCAATTTGCTGCCGAAAAAATCGTACTTAACAAAATAAATAACTCATACGATTTACCTCATAATAAATTATCTGACAGAGAGCTACAGGTACTGACATCAATAGGTGCAGGTAATACCGTGACAAAAATAGGAAAAGATTTATTA
>CAYOTE010000174.1:0-5394 GCA_964406785.1 uncultured Clostridia bacterium | reverse complement strand
AAAAAATTAGAATTAGAAAAAATGGGGTTTTTGCATGAAATATGAAATAAAAATGTTTTTAATTTTTTTTTTTATAATTGTAAAATAAAAATATGGATAATGTATATGAATTAATAAAAAAAAAAGTTATTATAACGGCAGAGATTGGCATCAATCATAACGGTAATCTAAAGACAGCTAAAGAGATGATTGCCGTTGCAAAAGAATGTGGGGTTGATGCTGTAAAATTTCAGGGCTTTAAAACCGAGGATATGTATTCAAAAATGACACCCGGATTTACTCATACCGAGAAGGATATTTTTTCTCAAATCAAAAAGCTTGAAATTCAAAATGAGTGGTGGAAAGAGTTAAGAGAAACAGCCAAAGACAATGATTTGTTTTTTTCTTCATCAATATTTGATGAGTTGACACTTGACTTATTCATTGATTTAAAACTTGATTTTGTAAAGATAGCCTCATCGGAAATTGATAATCTGCTTTTTCTTGAAAAGCAAATGGATTTAAGCGATATTTTTGTAATTTCAACCGGAATGGCGTATCTTGATGAGATAACAAAAACAGTCAAGTATTTAAGGTCAAAAGGATTGGAAAAAATTATTCTACTTGAGTGTACATCAAGTTATCCGGCACCTCCCGAATCTGTAAATCTCCTTAATATTGATTTTTTAAAAAATACTTTTCTTACTCCTGTTGGATTTTCCGACCATACTATGGGTATTTATCATTCAATTGCTGCGGTTGCAAGAGGTGCTAAATTTATTGAAAAACATTTTACATTAGATAAAAATATGCCAGGTCCGGATCACAAACTGTCTGCTGATCCAACTGAATTAAAGGCTATGACAGCTGCAATCAGAGATATTGAACTTTCATTAAAAAGTAATCAAAAGATGTACGTATCAGCCTGCGAAAAAGAGGCAAGAAGCATCGGACGAAAGAGTGTTATTGCTAATACATTTATAAAAAAAGGAGAAACAATCAGTCAGGAAAATACAATTTTAAAAAGACCGGGAAAGGGTATAAAACCGGAAGAGGCACAGTTTTTATACGGCAGGAAATCAAAAATAGATATCAAAAAGGATTCTTGGATAACCTGGGATGACATAGAATAAAAAAGTGATTGTCTAATAATTGTATAATAAATATATAATGTGTCCTATAATACGGTCTAAAATTCTAATCAAAATCTACAGCAATGCCTAATATACTCATTCTAACCGCATTAAGCTCAATCATCTCCATTTAAAAATAGCGTAACTATGTTTCATTCGCCTCAATCGCTTAACTTGTTATAATAAGCATATTGGACATTTCGCTACAGTTTTTATTAAAATTTTAGGATACGAATTATTTTTTGCACTCAATTAGTTGATATGATATAATATCTCCATGTTGGACATTAACTATATAAGAGAAAATATTGATATTGTAGAGGAAAAAGTTCTCTCAAAAGGTGTTAATTTTGATAAGAATCATTTTAATAGGCTTGATAAAGAGCGAAGATCTCAAATAACAGAAATTGAACGTTTTAAGAGTGAAAAAAACAAAATAGCTAAAGAGATAGGCTTAAGAGCAAGAAATAAAGAAAATATTGAAGATTTAAAAGAACAATCGGTTAAGCTATCCGAGGACATTGACAGGATAAAATTGTCTCTTGAAAAATTAGAAAAAGAATTTAATAATATTATTTTAGAAATCCCTAATATTATTCACGAGAGTGTTCCTGTTGGAAAAGATGAGAAAGATAACATTATTATAAGGACATGGGGCAAGAAACCGGAATTTAATTTTAAACCTCTTCCACATTGGGAACTTGGTGAAAAAAACAATTTTTTGGATATAAAAAGAGCTACAAAGATTGCAGGAGCGAGATTCTCAATATCAACGGGAACTCTTGCAAAACTTGAAAGAGAATTAATAAATCTTATGCTCGAAACTCATACGAACGAGAACGGTTACACGGAAGTTTTACCACCATTTCTGGTAAATGATACAAGTCTAATAGGTACGGGGAACCTTCCTAAGTTTAAAGAAGACCTTTATAAGGTTGAAAACAATAATCTCTATCTTGTTCCTACAGCAGAAGTACCTCTAACCAATATTCACAGAGATGAATTTTTAAAAGAATCTGAACTTCCCGTAAAATATGTTGCATATACTCCGTGTTTTAGAAGTGAAGCCGGTTCACACGGAAAAGATATTAGAGGTATTATAAGACAACATCAATTCAATAAGGTTGAATTATTAAAATTTTGTAAGCCGGAAGACTCTCATAAAGAGCTTGAAGCTTTAACAAATAATGCTGAGCAGATACTTCAAAAATTAGGACTTCACTACAGAGTTGTACTATTATGTAGTGGGGATACCTCATTTTCATCTGCTAAAACATACGATATCGAAGTATGGATGCCGGAGAGAAATAACTACGTTGAAATATCTTCGTGCTCTAATTTTGAAAGCTTTCAGGCAAGACGAGCAAGAATAAAATATAAAACAGAAGATAATAAGAAGCTTTTTGTACATACTTTAAACGGTTCGGGGCTTGCACTTGGCAGAACTGTTGCGGCAATAATGGAAAACTATCAAACAGAGAAGGGTAAAATTAAAATACCTGATGTTTTGGTTGATAAATTTAATGATATAGAATATTTGTAAATGCCTTATTATAAATGCACTTTAATAAATGAGAAAGGTGATATTAAGACAAAAATAGTATATGCTAAAAGTAAAAAAGACTTAGAAGAAAATTATACAGATAGGGAAGAGAGAATTATTACAGTAAGACGCTCTTTGTCGGATATTTTAAACACATCAATACAACTTAGTGCAAAGATAAAAGTTGCGGATTTTATACTGTTTAATCAAAAACTTGTAATTCTTTTACGATCGGGGACATCGTTTATTAAGGCTTTACAGGTAATTATAGCGGAAATGAATTCTTCGGCATTTAAAGAAGTATTGATTAAAGCCGAATCAGATATTACAAACGGTGAATCAATATCAAATGCTTTCAATACGCCTAATATTCCGTTTATTAAAATATATAAGGCATCTCTCTTGGCAGGTGAGAAAAGTGGAAATCTAATTCCGATTCTTGAAAAGTTTAACGCTTATACTGAAAAAATAACCAATTTAAAGAGAAAAACGTATTCAAGCCTATCCTATCCTATTGTGCTTTTTTTCTTTATGATAGCTATGATATTTGTTGTTATGACCTTTGTTATTCCGAGTTTCTCAGGGTTTTATAAGAGTTTTAACTCAAAGCTACCGAGTATAACGCTTTTTTTTATTAAAATATCAGGGATAATGAAGGCAAATTATATGCTGTTTTTTGTGATTTTATTTGGAATATTCTTAATAGTAAAACTAATAGAAAAACATTCAAAATATATAATTATTCACAGACTTATTTTATCAATACCGTTTATCGGAGACATAATTATGCAAAATTCGCTCGCAGTATTTTCACGTACACTTTCAATTCTAATATCAGGCGGTATTCCTATTCCGGAGTCAAGCAAGTATGCAATAGAAGTTTTTTCAAACAAGTATATATATATGAAGTTCAAGGATATTCCCGAGAAAATAATGGCAGGTAATATTCTTTCAAAAACAATCAAAGAAATAGATATTGTACCGGGAATTATGAAGGAAGTTGTGCAAATTGGTGATTCTTCCGGTAATTTGTCGGAAATTTTGAATAAAAATGCAGACTTTTTTGAGTCAACGATAGATACTAAAATAAACTCGTTTATCTCTTTGATAGAGCCTATAATGATTGTAATACTTGGCGGTGTTGTTACTTTCATGCTTATATCCATATACCTGCCAATTTTTAACTCAATGAGGGTAATACAATGATTGACTTAACAAGAATAAAAATTGATTACGATTTACTCGTAAAATTTCCTGCTGAATTTCTTATAAAAAATCTCTTTTTCCCTATTAGTAAAGAGGATAATATTATTAAGATAATTACATTTGATCCTGATAATTTAGATAAAATATCTATGATTGAGAATTACTCGGGCTCTAAGGTGATTGCTGAAAAGGTGGAGAAAGAAGATATTGAAAAAATATTGAAAAAAAGTGATATATACCAAAAAATAATAAAGGATAAGACTTCTTCATTTTTACAAAAAGATAGTGTTTCGGATTCGGAGGAAGAGACATTAACAATCGAAAATATTACAGATGAGGATGATTCAATATCAAAACTTCTAAATAATATTATTTTTTCTGCCGTTAGTAGGAAGTCATCTGATATTCATATAGAGGTTTCAAGTAAGGCCGTTGTTGTTAAATTTAGAATAGACGGTATATTAAATAGGTTCATGGAGCCTCTCGATATATCTAATCACTCACCTTTAATAACACGTTTAAAGGTAATTTCGGATCTTGACATAGCTGAGAGAAGAATCCCTCAAGACGGAAGGTTCAGGCTGAACTTAAACAATAAGACAATTGATTTTCGTGTTTCTATAATGCCTGCCGTTTATGGAGAAAATGCCGTAATAAGAATTTTAGACCGAGAAATGATTACTGAAAATTTGAAAGATTTAAGTCTAAAAGAATTAGGATTTACAGACGAATTGGTCGAAAAAATAAACTATTATATTAGACAACCTTACGGGATGTTTCTTGTAACAGGTCCAACCGGAAGTGGAAAGACAACTACGCTGTATGCGGCATTGAATGAAATTAAGAGTTCGGAAAGCAAAATAATTACAATTGAAGATCCGGTTGAATATCAGATTGATGATATAACACAAATACCGGTAAATGAAAAAAAAGGTTTAACCTTTGCAAAGGGGCTTAGATCAATTCTCAGACATGACCCGGATAAGGTAATGGTTGGTGAAATTCGTGATTCCGAAACGGCACAAATCGCCATACAATCAGCACTTACCGGGCATCTTGTATTTACCACGGTTCATGCAAATAATGTCTTTGATGTACTGGGAAGATTTATACATATGGGGGTTGATACCTATAGCTTTATTTCCAGTTTGAATTGTATTGCGGCACAACGATTGGTACGAAAATTATGTAATAGATGTAAGAAAGAGGCAACTCTGTCAAAAGAAGAATTAGACTATAATAGAATTGAAGTTAAAGAATTGGGTTATAAGATATTTTTACCGGTTGGGTGTCAGGAATGTTTAAATACCGGATATTCGGGACGAATTGCAATAGGAGAAATTCTTGAGCTTAATGATGAAATAAAAGAGATGATATTGGCACAAAAGCCAACATCTGAAATTAAAAAGATAGCTATGGAATCGGGAATGGTTACAATTAGAAGAAATGGCATAGAAAAAGTAAGAAAGGGCTTGACTTCAATTGAAGAATTGAATAGAGTAACAGTTAAAGAATGGAAATGAAAAATATATT
>CAYOTE010000173.1:0-5533 GCA_964406785.1 uncultured Clostridia bacterium | reverse complement strand
AATTTTAGTCGAATTATTAACATAATTTTTGATACTATAACAGTTCAGATTTTATTAAATAAGATTGTAGGAAATCAATGAAAAATTTTCAAGTTACACCAAAAGGAGTGACAGTGCAAAAGTCATTAATGTCAGGAAAGATATTAAAATTGAAAAAAATATTTTTAATGAAAATTTCATTAGCAATCTCTCAGATCAAGAAATTTATCAAATTATCAGATTAACAACTTGCGACAAACATCTTTATATGATAGCAGGCTCTGGCGGAGATGTAGGACTTTGTAAATTTGACTTAAAGGGAAACTTAGTAAATAAATTTCAAAAAGTGGGAGAAGGACCGGGAGAATTTGTATTCCCACTTGCATTAAAAGCAATTAACAATAAAATTATAGTTCATGATGTAAATAGAAAATTACTTATTTATGATAAAAATTTAAAATTTATAGAAGAACATAAATTACCATTATTTTTTTCTGAGTTTGCTGTTAATAAGAATAAAGAATATATTATTCCATCCACAGTATTTTCAAGCCAAAAACGCAAAGGCGTAAAGTATAGTTATTTTAAAGCATATTCAAAAAATATCAAATTTTTAAGAAATTTTGGAGACTCCAGACCAACATCAAATTCTATAAAAAAGATTATTGGTAATGGCATTTACTGTATTGCGTATAACCCGATTGATAATAGAATTATTGTTGCATTTGGGAATAGATATGATTTAATGGTGTTTGAAAATGAAAAATTTCTATGTGAAATTAAAGAAGATAAAAATTTCTATAAAAAAAAAATAGTAAAAGACGTTTTTAAGGGTAAAATGTTAAAATTCACTGAAATAAAGGGCAAACCTATAAAGCTAATAATTATTAATAATGAATTATTTTATTTTTATAGAAAAGATGAGTTTACCTTCTGTGATATTTTTAATCTTAAAAACTTTAAAATTAAAAAAAGAATTCAATTAAAAAACAAATATGTTAGGATTACAAATATAAATAATGTTATTTTTGGTGTAGTTCAGGATCAAAAATCCGAGGATTTAGATTTACACCTCTTTAAATTTAAAATACATTAATCTGAATTGAAGGGCATTTTAATACAAAACCGGAATTAAAGCCGAATTTTTTTAGAATTTTGATTTTATTAGGAAAAATAATTTTCCGTTTTGTTTTAAATGTCCTGCTGACAATTCTGCAGATTTTCCAAATCCTGTAAATAAATCGACTCTTCCCGGCGTTCTTATTGCTCCGCCTGTGTCCTGATTCATAACAAATGAACAAAATTTTTCCCATTTTACAATTTTTCCCTGCTCATCAAATACAGGTAATTTTGTTTCTATAAAACAAATGGCTCCTTTGGGGAAGATATGTCTATCGGTGGCAATACTCCTATATGCTGTAAGAGGAACACCAATCGAGCCTATGGGACCTTCTTTTACAGTTCTGAAAAAAACATAAGAGGGATTATAGTTAAAAATTTCATTGAGTTTGTCGGGATTATCGTTTAAAAATTTCCTTATACTTTGCATCGAAACATCTTTTAATTGTAAATAACCCTTATTAACAAGATATCTGCCAATTGCTCTATATGGATGTCCGTTACTTTCACTATAATTTAAACGAATTGTATCACCGTTTTTCATTTCAACTACGCCGGAACCTTGAATTTGAAGAAAGAAGAGGTCTATGGGATCGTTAACCCAGATGATTTCAAGGTTGGAATTTTTAAGTTTACCCTCTGTGTCAATCTCGGTTCTTGAATAAAAAGGTACGATTGTGTTTGAATTTACCAATCGACCTCTTATAATTCTTGGAATTTTCATTCCTTTTTTATAGAAGTAGAATTTACTGATGTCAATTTTTACAAGGTCATCAGGCTTTTTATATACCGGATATTTATAATACTCGTCTCTTTTATAGGCACCAAAGAGTTGTGCCTCATAATATCCCGTAAAAAGAATTTTTTTTGCATTACTCTTATAAATAATAAAATTATCCTTTACATAATTCGTAAATTTTTCACTTAGACCATACTCGATGAGATGTTGTTTAAAATCTTCCAAGCTGTTTATTACATCTTTAATTGTATATACATCCTGCCCGAAATTCACCTTTTTTTCTTTATTTTTCTTATTTAAGTATATAAGACTATTATCAAGTGCGTTTATAAGAGCTGTTTTTTTATCTATATCGTTGATATTATCTGATATTTCAAATACATCAATCGAAGTTTTTGATAGAGAATTTTTATCTGTCCATATTTTTTGTTCAATCTTATTTTTTTTTAAAAAAACAAGGTATAGGAGAACACCAATTAATAAAAATATTATAGAAAAAACTACTGTATATGTATTTTTTTTCAAATAATTAGTCCTTATTTGCCCATCTTCTTTTTTAATTTTGCCCAAGTATCTCTCATCGGAACAGTTCTGTTAAAAATTAGATTTTCTTTTGTCGAGTCCTTATCCGCTATAAAATATCCCTGTCTTAAAAATTGATAATTTGTCTTTGAATCAGCCTCGGCAAGAGACGGTTCAAGCTTACAATCCTTAAGAATTATTATAGATTCAGGGTTAATGTTTTTACCCAAATCTACATTATCAATTTCCGATGGATTTTCGATATTAAATAATTTATCATATAAATGAATTTCGGCAGATACGGAATGTTTTGCAGATACCCAATGAGATGTTCCCTTAACCTTTCTCCCGTCGTCGGACCAACCACCCTTTGTTTTAGGATCATAGGTACATCCTATTTCGGTAATATTTCCATCACTGTCTTTTTCAACTCTTACACACTTTACATAATAGGCATGTTTAAGTCTTATTTCCTTGCCCGGTGATAGTCTGAAATATTTTTTCGGTGGTTCCTCCATAAAGTCTTCTTTTTCTATATATAGATACTTTGAAAATGGAACTTCTCTTTCTCCCATTTCGGGTTCTTCGGGATTATTAACTGCTTTGAGCATCTCGACCTTGTCTTCGGGATAATTATCAATAACTAATTTTAACGGCTCCAATACTCCCATGACTCTCTTGGCGTGTTTATTCAAATCTTCTCTTATACAATAATCCAAGAAGGCAATATCAATTTCACTATTGCTCTTGGCTACTCCTATTTGTTCGGCAAAGAGTCTTATTGCAGCCGGAGTTACGCCTCTTCTCCTGAGTCCTGAAATAGTGGGCATTCGTGGGTCGTCCCAACCGTCAACAAGTTTTTCATTTACAAGATAGAGAAGTTTTCTTTTACTCATAACGGTATAGTTGATATTAAGTCTTGCAAATTCAATCTGCTGTGGATGTCTTTTTGTCTTAAGAACGTTTAAAAACCAATCGTAAAGCGGTCGATGATCTTCAAATTCTAAAGTACAAATTGAATGCGTAATTTCTTCCATAGCATCAGAGAGACAGTGAGTATAATCGTACATTGGATAAACATTCCATTTATTCCCCGTTCTATGATGTGAGTTTTTTCTAATTCTGTAAATTACGGGATCTCGCATATTAATATTTGGTGAGGACATATCTATCTTAGCTCTAAGAACTCTTGTTCCCTCTTCAAATTCTCCGTCCTTCATCTGCTCAAAAAGTTTTAAATTTTCTTCAATCGACCTATCTCTATATGGGCTGTTTTTACCCGGCTCAGTTAGAGTACCTCTATATTTCCTCATCTCTTCACCCGACAATTCACAAACATACGCCTTACCCAATTTTATTAGCTGAATTGCATAATTGTACAATTTATCAAAATAATCGGAAGCATAAAACAACCTGTCACCCCAATCAAAACCCAACCATTTAACATCTTCCTTTATTGAGTCAACATACTCAACATCCTCTTTCTCAGGATTTGTGTCATCAAATCTTAAATTACATACGCCTTTATAATCCTCTGCCAAACCAAAATTAAGACATATTGATTTTGCATGACCAATATGTAAATAACCATTGGGCTCAGGTGGAAATCTTGTATGTACCTCTCCATTGTTTTTACCGTTTTTTATATCATTATCAATAATTTGTCGTATAAAATTCGTTTGCGTATTTTCTATCTCATCATTTTCTTTGTTTTTTTTTATTTCCATTACCTTCCTCCGAATCTATTTTTTATTTTCATTTTATTTAATTTTATTATCGGGTCTGTATGACTTTTCAAATAAAAAAATAATTATACTTTTGGGTAGCAATCGCTGTAATATATTTGCAATTTTATTCAAAAATCCCGGAATTGCAAGCGTTTTACCGCTTTTAAATGCCATAACTGCCTTTTTTGCAACAATTCCAGCGTCCATATTAAATATATTGTTTTTACCAAATTTATCCTCCAAGCCTGACATCTTTACCATTTCGGTTTTAATCCCACCCGGCAAAAATAAGGATATTACAGGAACTTTACCTTTGTTTTCTGCAATTAATGCAAGTGTAAAGCCCGATATACCGTGCTTTGTTGAGCTGTAAACAGTTTGATAAGGTGTGGGAATAACCCCTGCCATGCTTCCTATGTTTAAGATACCCCCACTTTTTTTTTCTTTAAAATAATCTAAAAATAATAGAGATGTCTCAATTACTGTTTTGTAATTAAGATTTATCATTTTCTTATAGGTTTCAAAATTCATAAAACTTGCAGGCTCATACGCCGTTAAACCGGCATTATTAATAATTGCATAAATATTATATTTTAATGTAATTTGATTAAATAAGTCTAAACCTGCATTATCCTTACTTAAATCCATTATGAAAAATTCCACGAGTGAATTGGTACTTGTCTCAATTTGTATTTTTAATTGTTCTAACTTTTCTTTTCTTCTTGCAATAAGAATTAGATTTGCCTGCTCTACCTTTGACAGGTACAGTGCAATCTCCCGCCCCAATCCACTGGAAGCACCCGTAACAATTACCCATTCTTTCTCAAAATTCAATTTTTCCATGATTTTATTATATCCTAACTTGAAGACTTTTGGCAATGAATAGTTAATTATAAAAATTTTGTTATTCTTCTGTTTTTAATCACTTCCAAATTTGCACTAGTGTCCAATATTTTTTACACTTTATTAACAGCAATTATTTTTTTTTTAATTTTACTAATAATTCATCTAACTTTTTAACAATATTATTTTGATCTTGACTTGAAATCCCCCACATTGGGTCATCAATCCATTTTGTTTTTGTGCTTTTTAGAAGTTTATTTTCAGAATAAATATGTAGAACAAATTCTTTATTTTCTGGATCAATCCAAACGCCATACTTGTAATTTACACCTCTGATATATCCAAATTTTTCAAGAGTATATGATTTATCTATTTTATATTTTTTTTTTAACGAATCAGATTGATTCTTGTGATTTTTAATCATTGATTGCAATTCTTCTCTTTCCTTTTTCATTCGTAAATCACAAACTTTTTTAGCTTTTTTAATTAGCTCTTTATTTAATTTGATTTCGTTATAATTTTGTTTTTTTGAATAAGAAACGATTAATTTTTCTATTTGCTCATTATCAATTAAGTCAAAAGAATTAAATGCATATGTATACTC
>CAYOTE010000172.1:0-5540 GCA_964406785.1 uncultured Clostridia bacterium | reverse complement strand
TTGGAAATATTGCAATGGTAACCTGTCTTATGGGCAATTTAAACATTGCAGAAAAATATATAAAAAAATATGATTTAGTTTTGAAAAAAAGCAACTACCCAAGATATAAGGTTAAATCATTGCTTTTAAAATCCGAACTATTCTTACAAAAAAACAACTACACAGCAGCTTTGGCTATGATAGACAAAGCATATTTATTACAGGAAAAATTTTCTAAAAATCTTTCTTTATTAGATGGTAACGGAGTAAAAATGAAATTAATTCAACATAAACTCAAAATACTTTTAAAGACTAATCAATTGAAAGATATGAATGCACTTATAAAAAAAATTGAAAATATGCTTAAAGAGACACCTAACTCTTATACACTCTCGAAAATTCTTCTAATCCGCTCAAAATATTATTATAAATCAAATAAATTAGAGTTAGCCGTAGAAACGGGAATAAAATGTGCAACATTAAGTAAAAAATATAATTTTTACGAAAGATTATTACAGATTTATTCAAAATTATCAGAATGGTATGCAGAACTAAATAAACCTCGATTAAGCCTTAAATATATAAAGGCAAAAACCAATATTGAAAAAAAAAAAATTAATTCCAGAATTCAGGCAGACATAATGTCAATTATTTTAAATTACGAACAAAATAAAACATCAAACGAAGTAGGAAGACTTAAAAAACTTAATCTACAAACAGTCCTGTTATCCATATCATTAATTATGTTAATAATTGCTATATTTATTTTATTTTTTAAAAAATACAGAAGAAAACATATAGAACATTTAAAAGAATTAGAGAAAAAACATAGAAAAACCTTTGTCGATTTACAAAAAAAAATTGACTCATATAAAACAAAAGAAATCAAGAAAGATATGTCATTGGAAAAAGCAAAGAATATTATGCGTCGAATAATAGAGACACTTACAAAGGATAAATTGTATTTGAATAGTAATTTGACTCTTGATACTCTCAGCGATCAAATGAATATTAATCATTATTATCTTTCACAGGCAATCGGTTCATCTTGGAATGGTAATTTTATTGATCTTGTTAATACCTATAGAGTAAAGGAAGCAAAAGAATTTTTATCAAATCCAAAGTTTGCACATATGAATATCATTGATATAGGATTTAAAGTAGGTTTTAATTCAAAAAGTACATTTAATAGAGTATTTAAAAGTAAAATTAGTATAACACCCAAAGAATATAGACAAATAAATTTAGAATGAAAAGGAAATATGCAAAATTTAGTGATAAAAAAGTTGACACATTTTTTATTATTGTTATCATAGTATAGTATGGAAATTAAAATACATAAAAAAAAGATAGGAGATATTCTTTCAATTACAGAAGACATTAATCATATACGAGATATTGATTCTTTATTAGACAGAGTTTTATATGAAGCAAGAAAGTTTACCAGTGCTGATGCCGGTTCTATCTATCTTGTTAGAGACAATTTTCTTTCATTTGATTATGTACAAAATGACACATTAATGAAGGTGGATCAATTAGGAAATCAGTTTTTATATTCAAAAAACAAAATGCATATTGACAAAAATTCAATTGCCGGTTACGTTGCTAAAACTAAAATATCATTGGTTATTAAAGACGTTTATAAATTAAAGAATAATGTACCTTACACATTTAACCAATTATTTGACAAGAAATCTTCATATAGAACAAAATCAACACTTACCGTTCCCTTAATTACAAGTAGAGGAAATATCATTGGAGTTATGCAAATAATAAATCCTAAAAAAAAGTCAAAAATAATTAATTTTTCCAATAACGACAAACAATTAGTTACGTATTTTGCACGTCAAGCAGCCGTTGCAATTGAGCGAGCAATAATGACAAGAGAAACAATATTAAGAATGATTAAAATGGCTGAGATGAGAGATCCTAAAGAAACCGGTTCTCATGTTAACAGAGTTGGTGCCTATTCAATTGAAATTTATAATAGTTGGGCATTAAAGAAAAAACATTCTCTTGATGAAATTAAAAAGAAAAAAGATATTCTTAGAATTGCCGCTATGCTTCATGATGTTGGTAAAATTGGAGTTTCCGATGTCATACTGAAAAAAAACGGTAAACTGACCGAGGATGAATTTAGAGAAATTAAGATGCACACCATATACGGTATGGAATTGTTTTCTAAAAAAAGTTCCGAATCAGATGAACTCGCCGCTGAAATTGCTCTGAATCATCACGAGAAATGGAACGGTACAGGATATCCGGGAATTTTCAAAAAAACAAAAAAAGGATATATTTTCGGTAGAGGTAAAAAAGGCGAGGAAATCCCTATATTAGCAAGAATAGTAGCATTAGCAGATGTTTACGATGCACTTTTTTCCCAAAGATCATACAAAAAATCATGGAGTAAAAAAGAAGTATTCGATTATATAAAAGCGGAAAAAAACAAACATTTTGACCCCGAAGTTGTTAATGCGTTTTTCTCAATATACAAAGTTATAGAAGCAATAAGAGAAAAATATATATAAAAGTGTCAAAAAGATTTTGCAGGCAAAAATTGACGGAGTTAAGCATAGTGCATAATTACAAAAACCAACTCAATACAAGTTGATTAAAATTTTAGGTTTTTAAAACTTGTTAATTATTGTAAAAAATGATAATATTTACAAATGAATTTACACATAATAGCTAATGTACCTATGGCACATAAGGAATCACGACAGGCAGGTTTTACATTAATTGAGATTATGTTTGTTATGGCAATAATAGGCATATTAGCAGCCATAGTAATCCCCAATTACTCAAGGTCAATTAAAACCTCCAACGAGGCTGTCTTAAAGGAGAATCTTTTTATTATCAGAGACTGTATATCGAAATACTATTACGATAAGAAAAAATACCCGACTGCACTTGAGGATTTAATAACGATGAAGTACCTGAGAGAAATACCGATTGACCCGATTATAAAGAAGAGAGAATGGAAGCTTATACATTTTGAACCCGTTGATATTGAAGATTATGATCCTGAAATTTCAGAGGGCATTATAGACGTTAAATCATTGGCACAGGGGGCATCATTGTCCGGAGAAAAATATGAAGATTTCTGAATCAAAAAGCGGGCTTATGATAATCCCGGCTGTGATTTTTGTAGTTATTTTTACAATTCTCTTACTTAAGGGAAATAGAGTTTGGAGTTTAGAGATTAAGAGAGATGCCGAGAAAGAACTAATTTTCAGAGGAAAACAATTTGTATATGCCATAGAAAAATACAATAAGAAACATATGAATGTAAATTTAAAAGATTTAAAAATACTTTTCAAAAAAAGATTTATAAGAAAACTGTATAGGGACCCTATGAGCAGTACAGGCGAGTGGAATATAGTTATGAAAAGTACAAGAGCCGGCAATAAAAATAATAAATTACTTATAGTACCCGAGAGTATGTTATCCGCTTATCTAAATCAAGCTAAGATAATAGGTGTTAGTTCCACTTCGGACGATATAGGCTATTACGAGTACAGGACAAAAAAAATTTATAATGAGTGGGCTTTTTACGTTGGTGCCAAAGAAAACAAAGAAATGCCTACATTAAAATTCGTAAAAGAATAAGCAATGTCTAATAGCACAAAAAATAATATTTTCATAATAGCAGCTGAAAATTCAGCCGAAAAATACGCAAGTATGATTGTTGAGGAATTTAAAAAAAATAATTCTAAATATAATTTTTTCGGAATTGGAGGAGATAAATTAAAAAAAAGCGGTGCAGATATAATTTTTAACAGTAAAAAGCTATCTGTTGTCGGTATAATTGAGGTTATTTCAAGCCTTTTTAAACTCCATAAACTAATGAAATTTATTATCAAAGAGGTAAAAAAAAGGAAATGTTCAACCGCAATACTAATTGATTATCCTGATTTTAATCTAAGATTGGCAAAGAAACTAAAACAGTCTGGAGTATCGGTTTATTTCTACATAAGCCCAACGGTATGGGCATGGAGATACTCAAGGGTAGATTTAATTAAAAAGTATATCAAACGAATATTCTTAATATTTCCGTTTGAAAAGGATATTTATGAAAGAGAAAAAATCCCATATACATATACAGGACATCCAATCGCTTCAAAAGTCAAACCAACAGAACCTAAAGCACAAATTATAAAAAACGAAAATATAAAAAAAAACGAAAATATCATAACATTGCTTCCGGGTAGTAGAATATCAGAAATTAATTTCCTACTTAGACCTATATTAGAATCTCTAATAATTTTAAAAAAAGAGAAAATAATTAGAATTTTTTTGATTTTGGCAAATAATATAAAAAAAGAAACTATAGACAATATTTTAAAAAATTATCCTTCGTTAGAAATATCAGTCTATGCTCAGGAGCATGGATACTCTATAATAAATGCCTCAGATCTTGTTATAAGCAAGAGCGGTACTTCAAATCTTGAAATCGCATTATTGAAAATACCCTTTATCTCTATATATAAAGTAAATAAAATGTCATACTTTTTAGGAAAGAGATTCTTAAAAATAAATTTATACTCAATTGTTAATATTCTATTAAAAAAAAAAGCAGTAACGGAATTAATACAAGACGATATGACAGCCGAAAATATTTATCTTGAATCAAAAAAAATACTGGACGATAAAAACTTTGTAAAAAATATGATTGATGAATTTAAAAAATTACAATCATCCTTAACTCTACCACAATCTCCGGAGACAATTATATATAATACAATTACTACGGAATTGGAAAAAAACGATAAATTGAAAGGAACTTAAAAATGCTACTAATAAAAAAAGAATTAAATAAAAAAATATGGCCATGGCTTATGATAACAGCAGGTTCAATACTGGCCGCAGGCGGATATATATTATTCATACTTCCATTCGATATGGTTGAAGGCGGCGTTACGGGAATCGGTATTATTTTAAGGCATTTAACGGGAAAACCAATTGTCGGACTTACTTCAATAGTGATTACAATATTCGTTTTTATTATTGCTATAAAAATATTAGGAAAGGGGTTTGGTGCTAAATCAATATACGCTACTGTTTTAATGAATGTTCTAATTGATTTATTTGTAATTGCCGATCTCTCAATAGGATTAGAGCAACAGGATATTCTTTTAGCTGCATTTTACGGTGGAGCAACGGTTGGGATTGGCTTGGGTATAATTTATTATTCTGGTGCTTCGACGGGCGGTTCAGATGCCTTTGCTCAAATAATGTGGCAAATTAATAAAATCCCCATGGGTAGAACATTGATAATAGTTGATATTATCGTATTAAGCATTGCAACAATTATTTTTATACCTTTGAAGAGTATTATGTATTCTATGATTTTTATTTATATTGAGATAAAGGCAATTGATATGGTACTAAACGGATTAAGAGCCAATCAAAGAATAATGATTGTAACAGACAAGCCCGATACAATTAAAACTCAAATTTTTTCCAGTCTTAAAAGAGGTTTAACCATTTTTAAAGCTATAGGAGGATATTCAGGTAAGGAAAGATTTATGTTGACATCAGTTGTACCCAAAAAGAGTATT
>CAYOTE010000171.1:0-5550 GCA_964406785.1 uncultured Clostridia bacterium | reverse complement strand
TTTATTTTAAATTATCTTTATTTTATAAATTTTTATATTAAATCAACTATGCTCTTCGCCTCATCATAGTGTTTGCCCTTGTATTGTTTTTTATTGTGTTCAAAAAGATTAACAAGTTCTTTAAGCTTCTTTTCCATAATATAAAATTCCCATTAATTATATAAATTAAATATCATTCATAGACAACTCTTTTGTCAAAATAGTTTAAAAGATTAAAATCAGAACAAACCAAGATACTTTAAAGTAAAAAAATAGAGAAACTTATTTTCAAGGAATTGGTAAAGAAAAGATCTATCCTTCCTCTTTTGAAGTTTTTTAAGGAAATAACAAAGTTTTGTTTAATAAATTTTAAAAATATTTTAAAATATAAATGGCAATACCAGATTGACTTACGTCAAGGGTAGTGAGTAATTCAAAAATTCAACTCACTACCCGGCAAAATTCCATTAAATTTACAAAAAATTTCATACTTTAAATTAATCATTACAAAAGTAAAAATTTCCCTGTTGCCACACGATCTGTCACCCTAAAACTTCAACCCGCCACACATAATCACTTTATGTCACTATATGTCACTGATTATCACACAAAATTTTTATAACTTTATAAATGAATTCCGTATTATTAAATTATTCAAATATTGAAAAAAAAAGTTTAAAAATAAAAAATATGTTTACTCTCTTGGTAATTAAATTCTAATGGTGTTACCATTGATTTTAATACACCTCTTCTTTGATAAGGTGGATCAAGATCTAATAATTCCATATTGTATAAATCATTAAATCATGCAATATTTTGAAAATTTTATCTTCTTTTCATTTTTGTTTCCTTTTGTATTTTATAGTAAATTAATTGAATACAACGATGAGCATATGAAACGTTGGGTGTTTTGAAACACTTAACTTTCAATTTAACTTCCACTCGCTCAATGACTTATCGACATTGTTGGCATTTCGTGCTTTATTCATTCCTTATTATTTTATCAATCTTATTAAATGTCATTAATTCATAACTATCAAAACCAGCCTTTATTTCTAACTGTTTCTCAGGTTTTTCATAATAATCAACAATACTAGATGGAACACCATAATCACTCGCAATTCGTCCATTGTCTGTCAATGCATTATATTCAAATTTTAGAAGCAGTCTATCTATTCCTGTTACATCTTCAAATTTTGTTAATGAATTAACAGAGATAAAATACTTATACATAACATTAAATACCCCTAAATATTTTACAGCTTGATATTTTAATGTGTTATAAACAAATTCAGATGTTTTTCTTATAGCTTCATCTATTGAAACTCCCTTTTCTCTATGATGATATCTTATTGAACTCTTGAACCCGCCAATTAAATAAAAATGCACTAAATTTGTCAACATTGAGTAATCTTTTCCTGTTTCACCTTTGTATTCAATTAAAAATTTCAATTTTTGATTTTTCACAATAGGTTCTAAAACATCTAAAATTATTTGAAAACCCTCATAATCTACATCTAATTTATAATTAATCTTTTGGATTAATCTCGTAATCAAAGCTAAATCTTCATGTGTCAACATAGAAATAGCATCATGAACACGTATCTTATCAATCCGACTAATTACTTTATATTGATTTAATATTTCTTCAGGAATTTTTCTCTTTTGTTGCTCATATTTTATATTATCTTTTCTCCGCTTATCTTCTTGTGACAAATATTTATCATCTGAATAAAATAAGTCTATTTCGTCTTTAGGGGAATTAACATCGTAATTTTTATGTTTGATAATTTCTGCATCTCCATTAATAACCTTAGCAAACTGTCCACTTAAATCAATTATTCTACCACTATAATGATAACCAAACCGTCCTGCTCGACCAGCAATGTTTTTAGCATCAAACTTTTTAAGCTTTTTATTTCCTTTCTTAGAATGCATAACGATTAGATTCTTGGCAGAAGTATTCACACCTTCAGTAATAGTTGTTGTTGAGATAATGATTCGTAAAAGCCCTTGATTAAACAAACTAATAATTTCCTTTTGAATATATTTAGGAACAAGACCATGATGAATTCCAATTCCTTGCCTTAATGACTTTGCCAAAATCCATTCCTTTGTAAAATTACTCTCAATATGTGAAATTATTTCTTCATAATCAGAATATTTGTGATTTACTAAAATTCCTGAATTTATCAGAAATTTTGCATAATATTCAACGCCACCAATACCATTCTTTCGCGAACAATATATAATCAAATTTTGAGGTATATTGATTATTGTATCAACTGTTTCTACTAATCTCTTTGTCTTACTGCTTGTCGAATAATGAATATTTAACTGCTTATCATTTGAAATTACTCTTGCTCTCTTTATGTTTAAATATGTCTTGTTTACAATTTCATAATTGTTATAATCAACTAAAGTTATTCCATTTTCAGTTAAAAAATTATCAAATGAATTATTATAATTTATAGAATTCGGGTTGTCAAAATCCATATATGGTCCAGCCAATAAGGCATCAGCATTATTATTTAAGGCATAATGAATAGCAAGTCTATATGCAACATCTCTTTCATTTTCCTTTAATTCCTCATCAATTAAATAATCATTATCAATTTTATATACTTCATCCACAAACACAAAATCAAATTGCATATCAAATTTCGATTTTTCAATAAAAGACAAAAATCTTTCAGGTGTGTATATAAATAAATTCTTCTCACTCAATTCATTTACTTCACTCAAAGTGTGAATGGAATAATGTTCATGGAAATATGAATACTCTTCATCTGATATTATTCTTTCCAAGTTTTCTGAAAGCAAAGCAATGGTAGGGAATATTAAAACAATATTTTTATATCCCATTTTTTTAATTATTTTATACACTAAGTAAGTTTTTCCAAATGAAGTGCTTGCAGAAAGGAATAGCCTATTTCTTTTGTTTTCTTCAAATCTATCAAAGATTTTTTTTTGAAATTTGTGTAGCATACTATCTTTATCAGTCTGTAATATACTTTCATAAAATATTGAAGCAAATGTATTCAAACCAAATTCATTAATATTAGGGATTTGTCCAAATTGTTTTAGAATGTAGTAAAAGTGAGGAATACCTGAACTTGTTGCAATAAACTTTAAAAAACGATAATCATTCTGTGAAATCTGTTCTGTTTTAATTTTGTCAAAGTAACTACATACTTTTTTTATGAACTGATAATCTTCCAATTCACCTTCATTATATTTATTTAACGCTAGAATTAAATCAGTTGTTTCTTTGACTCTATCCATTCTATTACCTTAATTTTTATATCTCTCACTTTATTTACAGGCATCCAAATAAAATAAATGCTAAAAGAAATTGATAAATTGAAATCTTTTTTACTATATCTTTGTTTGATATAATTTATAGCATTCTTTATACTGATATCATAACCATTCCTACTTTCGTCATAAAGGATTAATATTGGGTATATCAATTTAATATCATGTTTCTTTATCTCATCGATTATATTAACAACAGGATTTTTCTCCCAATTATTAACGATTACCTCAATTTTAGAACCTCTGATATTAAAATTATTTTTATGATTGATGATTGCTAAAAAATTTGTAGAAAGATAATCGTCAGATATAGCTTTTCCAATACTTTCAATTGCACTTTTTATTCCTGAACTATGCGTATTTCTGAATTTAACTTCTCCAAACCATAATTCTGTAACTCCATTTTTTTCAATTAAATGATATGAATCGTAACCTTTAGTTTCGGAAGACTCTAAAGGATTATAAAAGTATCCCCTTGAAATTATGGGTTTAGCTTTTAATATGGCGTAGAGCATACTATAAAGTATTGTTTCTCCATAAAAACCATAGCTAATCTTTGTAGTTTCCTCTACATTTGGATTGTATTTAAGTTTTGTTTTTAAAGCAACAGCGTGCAAATTATGGTAATCCTTTCCTGCGATGTCAAATTCGTTAAATGAATACTCTACAATTGAATTGTATATGATTTCGGCTAAAGAGTCATTACTAACTGAAACAAAGCATTTATCATTAACATTGGAAAATATTGATCTGTCAATTCCTATATGATTATTTGGCAAATCATATTTGTATTCAATAGAATTTATAATTAATTCAAATAATTCTTTTCTCATATTATTTTATATCAGGTTACTCTTCTTGCATGAACACCAACTTATGTATATAGTTATTGCTCTTATACCAACCAATTGGGTGTCTAAGAGCAATTGTTTATATTTCTCCCTATTTGATAAATACCATATTCCTATATATTGTTGTTCGTTTTGTTCCAAAAAATCAATTAACTCTTTAAGCTTCTTTTCCAAAATTAAAATTTCCCTTGAATTAAATAAACTTAATACTATTCCTTAACACATTTTTTGTCAAAATAGTTTAAATGATTAAAATCAGAACAAACCAAGATACTTTAAAGTAAAAAAATAGAGAAACTTATTTTTAAGGAATTGGTAAATAAAAGATCTCTCCTTCTTTTTTAAAGTTTTTTAAGGAAATAGAAAAGTTTTATTAAAAAAAACTAAAAATATTATGTAATATGAGTGGTAATGCCAGAATGACTTACGTCAAGGGTAGTGAGTAATTCAAAACCTCAACTCACTACCCGGCAAAATTATCTTTTGCCACACATTTTGTCACCTAAAACTTCAACCTGCCACAAATAATCACTTCCTGTCACCCTTTGCCACACGTCATCATTGTAAATTTTTATAATACTTTTTTAAGAAAATAATATTGCAATTTAAAAAACCCATAAAGCAAGCCACCGTCCCTTTTTTCCTTTATCATAAATTAATTGCATACAACGGTTTGGCTATGCGTAGTGCAGGATTTTGAAATACCACACTTTCAATTTACAACTAATTTGATTTATTGCTACAATGGTCATATTTAGCACTTTGCCCGCATTAAGTATAGCCATTGTTGGAAGTTGGCTTTTCTTTTATTCTCTTGCCTCTTTAATTTGTCTGGCTTCAAAAAATAAATTCATCTCGCAAATTGCTCGCTCTATTTCTTCAAAATCATCTCTTTTAGTATTTTGAGCTCTTTTTATAGCCGTAGATAATTTTGATTTTAGTTTCAAATAAATATCATCATTTTGCTTAGTGAAATATTTCAGTGTTTTTTGATAATTTTTAAGATGCTTTTTTAATTCTGTTTCCGCTCCTTTACATTGAGGGTAATACTTTGTGGTTTGATTATAATGAAGAATAAACCAAAATTCTAAGCACGGATTATTTATAATAGTTATTACATTATCACATTTTTTTTCTATCGTATTCAAATAATTTTTGAGTTTTTGAATCTGGTTAGTTTCCCCTTTTTTAGTCATTTTTGATTCTGCAATAACAACATCCAAATCAATTATCCAAAAAACTTTTGTAAAATCTTCTGATAGTTCTATAATTTTTTCATATTGCTCAGATATTTTCTTTTTTTGCGGAATTTTAGGTTCAATATTAACTTGTAAATTAGGTTCATTTCTTTTAAGCATTTGAAAATACCAAAATTCAGTTTCGCCATCAACAATAATAGCGT
>CAYOTE010000170.1:0-5586 GCA_964406785.1 uncultured Clostridia bacterium | reverse complement strand
CCAATAAGCCCATTCTAACTGCGTTAAACTCAATCACTGCATTACAAAATAGTTATACTATTCTTCATTTAGCTCAATCGTTTAACTTGTTATAATAGGTCTCTTGGGTATTTCGCTACAATTTTGACGAAAATTTCAGATTAAAGGGAGTTTGATTTTATATTTAATCAATTTACTATTTCCCTCTGAGTCTTCAAGAAATACAATAATGCTGTTTTTATTAAAAACAACTCCATTTCCCTTAATTATTGTGTCTTTTGGGAATTTAATTCTTGATTTATAAATATATTTTCCATCAGGAGAAAAAACATCAAACTCTTGACAATTTAATTTATTAAAATTTTCAACGTAAACTAAAACAAGTCCTTTCTTATCAATATATATATTCTTAAAAAATGTAAAATAATCCGGCATTTTTTTTATTAGCCACTTTTTTATCATTTTAGGATCTTGCGATAGTCCCTTAAAATCTTTCATCATTTTATCTGCTTTTTTTTCTTTTATTTTTTGAGTAATTAATTTTCTCGTTCTGTTAAATATTGAAAAACAAAAATTTTCATTACCGTTAAAATCTAAAGAATTAATTTTGTATATATCATTTTTGCCCAAGAAAATTATATTAGCATCAGTTTGTCTTCCCATAATTAATTTGGGCTTATCCTCTGACACTAATGTTATTGTAACATTATTACCACTTTCAATTATTTTTTTATAACCTTTATTTTTCTTATCTCCGTAAATTGTTTTAACTTTGTTTATCGGAATATCATAAAGATTTATATTATTCGTGCCATTAGGTATATATAAAAACTCATTTTTTGATATAAAAAATGCAGGAAGTTTATTATATAATTTCGGTACTTTTATTGTTTTTATATATTTACCATTATTTAAAAAATAATGTAATTTCTCATGGTCGGCAATAATAATATATTTTTTAAAAATATAAAAGTTGGAAATATAATTATATTCACCCGGACCTTCGCCTTTTTTACCTATATTATAAAGATACTTTCCTTGTGAATTAAATACAAATAATTTCTCATGTTTTTTGTCATAGGTATATATATTGTCTTTATTATCGCATTTTATTTTATTCACATCAGCCAAAGGTTCATTGCCGGCAAATTCAACACTCCATATTTTTTCTAATTTAAAATCCCACAAACCTTTTACAGGCTTATCCGGATTTTTGATTTCATTTGATATTAGAACCCCATTAATCATGCTCAATATTAATAAACTTAAAATAAATTTAATCACACCTTCCTCCTATTGTCTCGTAAAGTTAAAAGTTTTTATTACGGCATATGTTATTGTTTTTTTAAGAATTTTAAAAAACCGTGAGAATATTTTATAAAATAAATTTGTTTTGCGACAGTCGTTACGCCAATCGAAGTCAATACAAAAGACGTTTAAATTAAATCTTAATTCCATAATGTGAAAGTAAAAACTCCCCTTTTATAATGTTTAATGTTTAACATTTTGTGTAGGTCATATTCTAAAACAAAATTTCATAAATTGCAATCAGAAAATTTTCAACCATTCAGCAAAGTATTCGAAATCAAGTTAAACGGTATTGAAATAGCAGCTTGAGGATTGGAGAATATTGCAATAAATTTTGATTAACATTTTAGAAATTATGTTCTTTTTGTCTTTTTTAACGCTCTAAATCTTTATTATTGCCTATTATATGGTTTTTCGTAAATAAAAAATGGGAGATTAGTAACTCAAAGCTCTTAAGCGTCTGTAAAATTTATGATATAATTAGTAATAGATAATTCTATCTTAGGGGGATATTATGGATGCTATTGAGAAGGATATAAAGAGAGTTTTTGTTGAAAAAAGAGAGGGTTTTGATGTTGAGGCTAAAAAAACTCTTAATGATATTAAAAATAATCTTGAAATATACGGACTATCAAATTTAAGACTTTTGAATCGATATGACTTTTCTGATGTTGAAGATAATGAGATGGAAAGAGTTGTGAGTTTAATACTCTCCGAGCCACAGGTGGACGATGTTTTTTTTGAATCAATTACTCTTGAAAAGGATGAGAGTGAAATCATCGTTGAATATCTCCCCGGTCAATTTGATCAAAGAGCCGACTCTGCCACACAGTGTATTCAAATACTTCTTTTAAAGGACAAACCGAAAATAGCATCGGCAAAGGTATTCGTATTAAAGGGAAATTTAAGCGAGTCCGAAATAAAAAAAATTAAAAAATATCTCATAAATACTGTAGATTCAAGAGAGGCATCACCCCTAAAACCTCTAACATTGAAAAGAGAAATTAAGACTCCCTCCGATGTTGAAATTTTAAATAATTTTACAGAGAAAAGCGAGGACGAACTTGCTCAATTTATAATAGACAACGGACTTGCAATGTCAAAGGAAGATATTTTATTTTGTCAAAAATATTTTAAAGAAGAAGAAAAAAGAGAACCGACAATTACCGAAATAAAGATGCTTGATACGTATTGGTCAGATCATTGCAGACATACAACCTTTGAAACAATTATAGATAGGGTAGAGTTTGAGCCTTCCATATTTACCGAGCCTGTAGAAAAAACATATAAAACATATCTTGATTCCAAAAAATATGTTTACGGTGATAAAAAAAGAGAGACAAGTCTTATGAATATTGCAATTATGAGTATGAAGGAGATGAGAAAGAGAGGCTTTCTCGATGATTTGGAAATCTCTTCGGAAATAAATGCCTGTAGTATTGAAAGAGATGTAAGTATTGACGGGAAGAAAGAAAAATGGCTTATTATGTTCAAGAACGAAACTCATAATCATCCTACCGAGATAGAGCCTTTTGGCGGTGCCGCTACCTGTCTTGGCGGAGCAATCAGAGATCCTCTGTCCGGGCGTGCATTTGTCTATCAGGCAATGAGGGTAACGGGAAGTGGAGACCCAACCGTAAAAATCAGTGAAACTCTTGAAGGCAAATTACCACAAAAAAAGATTACAAGCGAAGCCGCTCAGGGTTATAGCTCATACGGAAATCAAATAGGACTTGCTACCGGACTTGTTTCGGAAATATACGATGAGGGTTATAAGGCAAAGAGAATGGAAGTCGGAGCAGTAATAGGTGCGGCACCAAAAGAAAATGTCAGAAGAGAAGAACCGGCTGTCGGTGATATTATTATTCTTGTCGGAGGTAAAACGGGAAGAGACGGAATAGGCGGAGCAACAGGCTCATCAAAGGAGCATACCGAAGAGTCTGTAAAAAAAGCAGGAGCCGAGGTTCAAAAGGGAAATGCCCCCGAAGAAAGAAAACTTCAAAGACTGTTTAGAGATAAGCGTGTAACGAATCTTATAAAAAAGAGTAATGATTTTGGAGCCGGAGGAGTATCCGTTGCAATAGGGGAACTCGCAGACGGGCTTATAATTAATCTTGATGCAGTTCCGAAAAAATATGAGGGACTTGACGGTACGGAGTTGGCAATATCGGAATCTCAGGAGAGAATGGCAGTAGTAATTGATAAACGAGATGTGGAGAAATTTATTAAATTTTCAGAGGCAGAGAATCTAATTGCAGTAAAAATTGCCGAAGTAACGGATAATAATCGCCTTGTAATGACGTGGAGAGGTAAAAAAATTGTTGATATAAATAGGGACTTTTTAAATACAAACGGTGTAAAACAGACAAATGCCGTACTTGTCTCGGCACCTGAAACAAGAGATAATTATTTTAAAAATAATGAAAGAGAGATTAATAATATGGAAGAAGAGTTGTTAAAAAGACTTGGCTCCCTACCTTATGCAAGCCAAAGAGGACTTATTGAGCAGTTTGATTCTTCAATAGGTGCCGCAACGGTATTTATGCCATTTGGTGGTAAATATCAGGGGACACCAACGGAGACAATGACGGCTAAGATTCCTGTGCTCAAGGGTAGTACGGAAACATGTACATTAATGTCTCACGGCTTTAATCCGAAAATATCAAAATGGAGCCCTTTTCACGGAGCGGTTTACTCGGTAATTGAGGCTGTTTCAAAAATTATTGCTACGGGCGGAGATTATTCAAATATTAGAACCTCTCTTCAAGAGTATTTCGAAAAAATTGGTAAGGATAGAAAAAAATGGGGTAAGCCTTTTTCTGCCCTTCTCGGAGCGTATTATGCCTTAACAAAATTAAAGATTGCCGCAATCGGAGGTAAGGACTCAATGTCAGGCTCATTTATGGACTTAAATGTTCCACCGACCTTAATTACCTTTGCCGTAAATACCGCATCAGTCAATGACGTAATATCACCCGAATTAAAAAATGAAGAAAATTTACTTGTTTTTATCAAGGCAAACAGGGATAAATACGAACTTCCTGAATTTGAAAGCCTTATGAAAGCCTATGATGAAATTACAAAGGGAATAAAAAGTAAAAAAATTATTTCTGCCCATTCGGTTGGAGATGGCGGAGTGGCTCTTTCGCTTGCAAAGATGAGTTTTGGGAATAGAATAGGAGTAAGATTTAGCGAAGAGGTTAAAAAAGCCTGTTTATTTGCCCCGCATTACGGTTCAATTATTCTTGAAATAAAAAAAGATACGGAGCTAAAAGAAATTTTTAAAGAAAGTAATTATAAAATAATAGGCAAGACAATTGCCGAGCCATATTTGATAATAGGTGACGAAAAAGTAGAGTTAAAGGGCTTAGAAAAGGAATGGACAAAGTCTTTAGAGTCAGTATTTCCAACTAATGTTAAAACAAAATCAAAAATAATAGCCTCATCAATTTATAATAATAAGATTAAGAAAACTTCCAAAACAAAAAATATAAAACCAAGAATAATAATACCGGTATTTCCCGGAACAAATTGCGAATACGATACCGCTTCGGCATTTACAAGAGCCGGAGGAATTGCGGAGACATTCGTCTTTAAAAATCAAAACAGCAAGGATATAAAAGATTCGGTCCAAGAACTTAAAAATAAAATAAATAACTCACAGATTATAGCAATTCCGGGAGGATTTTCAGCAGGCGATGAACCGGACGGCTCGGGTAAGTTCATAGCAGCAGTATTTCATAATCCCGAAATAAAAGACGCAGTAATGAATTTGCTTGAAAAAAGAGACGGCTTGATAATAGGGATATGCAACGGCTTTCAGGCATTGATAAAACTTGGATTAGTTCCCTTTGGTAAAATTATTACACCTGAAAAAAACGCACCGACCCTTGCAATGAACGAAATAGGAAGACATATATCAACAATCGCAAGAGTTAAGGTAGTTTCAACTCTATCTCCATGGTTTAACGGTGTCTCGGCAGGAGATATATTCTCAATACCGGTTTCACACGGAGAGGGCAGGTTTATTGCTGATACAAAAATTATAGAAAAGTTACAAAAAAACGGACAAATAGCCTCTCAATATGTTGACTTGGAAGGAAAACCGTCAATGGATATAAAATATAATCCGAACGGCTCATATAATGCAATCGAAGCAATCACAAGCCCCGACGGAAGGGTACTTGGTAAAATGGGACACTCCGAAAGAGTAGGAGTGGATATTTTAAAAAACATTCACGGAAACAAAGACCAAAAAATATTCGAATCAGGAATAAAATATTTTTCTTGATTTTAAAA
>CAYOTE010000169.1:0-5619 GCA_964406785.1 uncultured Clostridia bacterium | reverse complement strand
CTCCAAAAATCAGTCTTAATTCTATTATATATAAAAAATAAAATCAAACCTTTACAAAATTTTAATCAAAATCTACTGTAATGCCTAATCCACCCATTCTAAAGGAGTTAAGCTCAATAATTTAACTTGTTATAATAAGATTCTTGAAAATTTCGCTACCGTTTTGATGGAAATTTTAGAATTATGTTGACAAAAAAATATAATAGGTTATTATTTGTAATAACAATAATACTAAAATAATACTAAAATAAAAAACTAATTAGATTGGGAGTTTGAAATGAATAAAAAAGTGTTTATAGCAGGCGTTATGTTTATTATGATTTTTACGTTAAATATTAAATGCGAAAAAGTTTGTGATTTAAATGAGGTATTAAAATTAAAACAATTGATTGTGAAAGATGAATATATGTATCTTATAGAAGAATTTAAGATTTATATTTATTCAATGAAGACAAAGAAACTTATTGGAAGTTTTGGTAAAAAAGGTGAGGGACCGGGTGAATTCATTTATTTTTCTAATATGATTGTTGGGAAAAACAAAATTTCAATCGACTCTGAAAATAAAATCTTATTTTTTTCAAAGAAAGGGGAATTTATTAATGAATTTCGTAAAGGATTTAATTGTAATAAATTATTCCCGATAAAAAACAATTACGTTGGATTTTCAATAGACTTTGGAACAAAAGATATTAATAAGGTACTCCTTTATAACGTTTATGACAATAAATTTAAAATAGTAAGAACTATTGGTAATAATGAATACATTGGAAAACTTTTAAAAAAAATAAGAACAAAGAAAAAGTATGATGATTATATTCCACAAGTTAAAAAATTTTTTGCAGTGTATAAGCAAAAAATATTTCTTGGGGATCCCGGAAAGGGAATTTATTTCGAAGTATTTGATTATAATGGAAAGCCTCTAAGAATAATTTCAGGTAATTATAAAAAAGTGAAAATGACTGCAAAATTTAAAAACGATTATATTAATAAATTAAAGAGCAGTAATGATTGGGAACGTGTAAAAGCAAAAAAAAATATTATATTCAAACAAAAATTGCCCTGCTACAGGTGGTTTCTGATAAACAATGAGAAAATGTTTTTGTTCACATATAAAATTGAAAATAATCAAAGAGAGTACTTAATTACGAATATGAATGGGAAAATTATAAAAAAATCTTTTATTGCAAATGTACCTAAAGGACTAATTTCAATCAATAAAGGATATATTTATTATACTTTGGAAAATGAAGAAGATGAACTTTGGGAATTACACCGTCAAAAGATTTTTAATAATTGATAAAAAATAACAGTTTCAAGCCTGATTTCCTTTAACACCCAATTTCTTATTTACTAAGGACTGTATAATAAAAACTAACGAGTTATTGTCAAAAGTTGCGTTTTGTTAAAAAGACGTGATGTATGCTAAAATTTAAAGAACCTTACAAACATTCTATTAGGAAGTTACTGGGTTTTTGATTTTTCCTGAAATTTTCATCAACATTGTAGCGAAGTATCCAAAAGGCTTATTATAACAAGTTAGATTATTGAGCTAAAGGAAAAATAGTTTTACTATTTTGCAATGCAGTAGATTGAGATTAACGTAGATAAAATAAGTTTTATATGATTATAGACCTTATTCCTATATTTCTAAAATAGCTCTAAGTACTATATAAAAAAGAATAATATCATAGTAAAAGTATAGGGTAATTTAAAATAAGGGGATTAGATATGAGTAGAAAGATTTTTTTTTTATTGGTTGCGGTAGTATTATTTTTATGGGCTTTATGCCTTATCGGATGTAAGAAAAATGAAACAGTAGAGCCTTCCGAACCTGAAATAAAGTTAAATCTTGAATATGGTACTGTAACTGACGTTGAAGGTAATATATATAAAACAGTAAAAATTGGTAATCAATGGTGGATGGCAGAAAATTTGAAGGTAACCAAGGACCCGGCAGGTAAAATTATTGAGAGCTTCTGTTATAATAACGATGAGTCTAATGCAAATATTCTCGGTAGGTTATATTCTTGGGATGTAGCTATGAATAAGAGTAAAACTCCGGGAGCACAGGGAATTGCTCCTAACGGTTGGCATATTCCGACTGCCAAGGATTGGGATACGTTAATATCAACTTTAGGCGGATACAGCGTTGCAGGTGGACATTTGAAAACAACTGTCGGTGGATTTTGGCTTGCCCCGAATACAGGGGCTACAAATATGAGTGGATTTACTGCAATAGCAGCAGGCGAGATAGATAGAGGAAAACATTGGCAATATGGTGAGTCGGCTGTTTTTTGGAGTTCAAATGAAACGGATCAAGATAATGCTGTATATGTGTATTTGGATTATGATAAGAAACGTATAACTAAGACGAGTTTTTTTAAAAATGTTATGAAATATTCAATCAGATGTATAAAGAATTAGTCATAGGAAAGCAGATAAAAAATGGGAATAAACAAAATCAAAAAAAGAGCAGGCATTGAATCGGACAAAAAATTAACAATTAAATATGCTGAATTTGAAAAACTGATTAGCGAATTAAATAAAAAGAAAATACCTTTGGAAATTATAAATTCCATTAATGAGAATATTGAGGAAATTAACTCTTTTTCCGGTTCGAATAAAGATTTACTGAAAATTTTGAAAAAAAAACAATCGAAAATACTGAAATTAATTGAGACAAGACTTAAACTCGTAACCAAAAATCATTATCGCAAGATTGGCTTAGCTGTGGGAATAAGTGGTATTGGAGTACCTTTCGGTGTTTCATTTGGGATAAGTTCAGGAAATATGGCGCTTATGGGAATAGGAATACCGATAGGAATGGCTATCGGGATTGCCGTTGGAACCTTAAAAGATAAAAAAGCAAAAGAAAACGAGAAGCAACTTTATATAAAAATTAATCACTAAATAAATTATGATGTATTAAAGATAATTCTAATTAGTAGTAAAAATCCAAGTGTTTTAATATTATATACTTTTCAACGATTAATTTTGACTTTTAGTATAAGAAAGGATACTATTTTGGTGAAATGGAGTTTGAACTTATTAATGAAAAAAGTAAGATAAAAAAGATATATACGGGATTTGTATTATTTTGTATATTACAAATAACTTCTTTATCAATTTACGCACAGGATTTGAAATTTGAGCATATTAACAGTTCAGATGGATTAACATCAAACTCTATTTTTGGAATACTTCAGGATTCCTACGGCTTTCTATGGTTTAGAACTTCAAGAGGGCTTACAATGTATGACGGGTATGAATTTAATGATTTTAATCAGAAGCAAGAACAACCTTTTTTCATCAGATGTTTTTTTGAAGATTCAAATGCTACTCTATGGGTAGGAACCAAAAGAGGCTTATATTTGTTTAATAGGATGACCGAAAGTCTTAATGCTTTTTTAGGAACAAAAAAAAACGTATTGTCCGATACTTATATAAATTCAATTTATGAAGATCAATATAAAGGACTTTGGATTGGCACGAGTAAAGGATTATTTCTAATCAAAGAAAAGAAAATTATAAAATTCAAACATGATAAATATAATAAGAAAACAATTCTTTATGATTTTATTGTTGGAATTGGTGAGGATGCGAATAAAAATATTTGGATAATAACAACAAGAGGATTAAGTAAATTTAACAGAAAAAACAAATCTTTTGATAATTTTGTCCTTCCACATAATGTGGCTAATAAAATAAATAGAAGAATTATTGCATTATTTATCAATCTTAAAAATGAAATATGGTTAGGCGTTAAAAATTACGGGCTATTGAAATATAGTACAAGTGAGTTAATTTATAAAGATTATAATAATTCTTTTACCGGAATTAACGGTTTGAAAAACAACTTGATTTTCAATATTAATGAAGATAGCAAAGGTGTTATATGGGTTTCAACAATAAACGGATTGTTTTTATTTGACCCGCTAAATAAGAGGTGTAAGGTTTATAAACATGATTCAAGTAATTCATTAAGTATTAGTCAAAACGATGTCAGATGTAGTTTTGAAGACAAAAACGGGAATTTTTGGATTGGAACTCTGGGAGGAGGTATAAATAAGATAGGAAGAAACAGTTTGTTTTTTCATCATGTAAAGCAAAGTGCCGGTAATGCGATTAATTTGAATCATAAAATTGTCTGGTCAGTATATGAAGATAGTTTGAAAAATCTTTGGGTTGGAACAGATAACGGATTAAATTATTGGGATAATAAAGAGAAAAAAATTTATTATTTTAAGGATAATTCTAATTTAGAATACAATAATGATTTTATTATTTCAATTTTTGAAGATCATAAAAAAAACATATGGGTCGGTACGGCGGGAAGAGGATTAAAAAGGTTTAACAGAGAAAATAAAGCGTTTGAAACCTTTTCTGCAAATTTAAAAAACCCATCATGTATCAGTAGTAATTATGTATCCAAAATATTTGAAGATAGTTCGAATATCTTATGGATAGGTACGGGAAAGGGGTTGAGTAAATTCGATTCAAAAAATAAAATCTTTGTTAATTTTTTAAGTAAAAAGCGTAATGGATATCACTACTCTACTCATGATATCTACGAAGATTCATCCGGACAATTATTAATTGGAACATCAAACGGATTAAATATTTTTGACAGGAAGAAAAATATTTTTATCGGGCATCCAATATTTAAATTAAAAAACATTGATATTTTAACTATTTACGAAGATTCGTACAAAAACTTATGGTTTGGTACGAATGTAGGATTGTTCAAATTGGATGCGAAAGAAAATAAAATAAAAAAATATGAAATTGAAGACGGACTTCCTGATGAAAGAATAATGAGCATTGTCGAAGATAATCAAAAAAATCTATGGCTTGGAACCGGTATTGGTTTGTCAAAATTTAATATAAACACCGATTTATTTATAAATTATTTTAAGAAGGATGGTATTTCAGATAATGAGTTTAATCCCAGAGCTATATTTAAGAATAGTCACGGGAAAATCTATGTTGGAGGGATGAACGGAATTACGGCTTTCTATCCGAATAAAATAAAAATAAACAGAAAACCACCTAATATAGCAATAACGGATTTTAGATTATTTAATAAAATAGTCAAAGTCGGTTCGAATTCAATACTAAAGAAATCGATTATGAATACAAAAGAAATACGGTTGAAATATAATCAAAATTTTTTTTCTTTTGAATTTAGAGTTTTAGATTTTACCAATCCCAAGCAAAACAAATATAAATATAGGCTTTTTGGTTTAGACAAAAAATGGGTGTCTTGCGATTCAAAAAAAAGTGCAAATTATACGGGAATAGCTCCCGGTAAATATACCTTTATTGTGAAAGGCTCGAATAGCGATGGTATTTGGAATACAAAGGATGTAAGTATAAATATATTTATATCTCCACCATTTTGGGAGACTTGGTGGTTTCGACTTTTTATATTAACTATGGTTATTATTTCATTGGTTGCTCTTTATAAGAAGAGAATGTTACAACTTGAAATAAAGTTAAGGAATGAATATGCCGTTGATGAACTATCTAATAAATACAAACTTACAAATAGAGAAAAAGAGGTATTATATTTAATTCTTGAAGGGAAAAACAATAAAGAAATTGAAGATATCCTTTTTA
>CAYOTE010000168.1:0-5638 GCA_964406785.1 uncultured Clostridia bacterium | reverse complement strand
TATATCCCAATCAATTTGAAATCACAGCCTCCGTTGACGCTGTAAAGCTTGGCTTAGATGACACACTTATTTATACAATTAAAATTAAGGGCAATAATAATCCGGTTAAGCCTAATATTTCAATTATCAAGGATTTTAAAACGGTACAAACTCAAAGAGGGAGCGAATTTTCCATTATCAATGGTGTCACCTCGTATTACACAAATTTTACATTTTACTTATCACCTAAAAAAACAGGTATCCTTAAGATAGAGCCAATATCATACTCGTATAAGGGTAAAGTGTATACAACACGTGGGTTCGATATAGAAGTTGTAAAGGGTAGTATAAAACCTGCAAACGGAAACCGTCGAATGGGAAATAGAGGTTTACGTTCATTCTTTGATAATTCTTTAAATGATCCTTTCGATAATATGTTAATAAGAAGACGTGCACCTCAAAGGCAAACAATTGATGTTTTTCTAAAAACGGATATATCCAAAAAAATCATCAAAAAAGGTGAACAAATTATTTACACAATTTACCTATATACGCTAAACAGAATCACAAATGTCAGCCTAATAACCGAGCAGTCTTTTCCAGGCTTTTTTCAAGAGTGGAAACCTTTGAGCAACCAAATAGAAGGTTTTAAAAAGGAGTATGACGGGAAAATTTATCAGGTTTATGAGATAAGAAAAGTTGCTTTATTTCCGACAAAGATAGGTACTTTAACCATTCCTGCTCTAAAATTTGCCATCAATGTTTATGATCCTTACTCGTTTGCTTTTTCAAACAGTAGAAAAATATTTAGAACGACAAATGAAATAAAAATAAATTCAATGAAAATCAAAGGACAAGCCGGTTTACCGGTAGGTTCTTACACTATAAAACTTTCAGTCCCAAAACGTCAAATTGATATAAATGATATATTGACAGTTAAATTAAAAATTACCGGAGTTGGAAATATTAAGACCTTACCTGTCCCTTCATTTGAACCAAATCCTGATTTCAAGATTTTTGAGCCTGTAATTAAAAGGGAAACTCATTTTACAAAGAGAGGAATGGAGGGAATAATTAGCTCGGATATAACATTAAACTTTAAACGAAAGGGTACAATTACCTTACCGGCTTTAAAATTGAAAATTTTCGATTCCATTAAGAATAAAATAGTCATATTACAAACAGTACCCGTTAATATCAAAGTATCGGGAATAAAAGAAAAATCTAATGGCTCTATTCCTGTTCAACATACAATAGCACAAACACAATTTGATATTTCTTATATTAGAGAAGGTGTATTAAAAAAAAAATCAATAAATTATTATAATTTACAGTGGTTTTATATACTCTTGATATTACCTTTTATCATTAATATTATTATTTTCCTTAAAAGATTTGTTCTTGACTCCTACTTAAATAATAGTGTCTCGTTAAAGAACAAAAGATTTTTCAATAAAATACAAAAGAACCTTCTTGCTGTGAAAAATTACGGAGATATTCACTCTATCATTGAGGAATATTTTGAAGAAAAAAGTAATGTTGGATTCTCCGATTTAACAAATGAAACTATAGAGAACTATTTAACAAAGATGAAAATTTGTGATTCGGATATAAAATTGGTACTAAGAATAAAAACAGAGTCAGAATCGGCAAAATTCTCACCATTGAAAAAAGACAGTATGAAATTAGGCTCGGATATTAAGAACCTATTGAAAATTTTAAAAAAAATTGAGGGCAAAGGATAGATGATTATGAAAAAACAAACTATAATACTTTTATCTGTTTTACTGTTTAGTACTCTGTTATTCCCGCAAAAAGTAGATGAACTCTTCTCAAAAGCAAACACACTTTACAAAAAAAACCAATATAGTGAAGCTTTAAAATTTTATAAACAAATTGAAAATATAAGCGATGACTGGAAAATCTACTATAATATAGGAAACTGCCACTATAGACTCAATAATTTTGTAATGGCAAAGATTTACTATCTCAAAGCAAAAAAGCTGAATAAACTGGGAAAGGATATTGACAGGAATATAAAAGTTGTAAATCGTCATTTTATGGATAAAATACCTAATAGAGAGACAGCTTTTTTTATAAATACAATTAGTAAGATCGAATCGTTGATATCCCTTAATATGCTTACTATAATACTAATAATATTGGTTTTTTTATTCAATATAACACTTTTTATATTATTAAAAAATATAAAAAATAATAATAAAAAATTGTATCTGTATTTATTATTTCCACTATTAATCTTTTCTATTTCCACAGCATTTTATCTATCTTACAGAGTAACTCGGCAAAATAGGATACAAATTGCAGTTGTACTAAAAGATAATACCCTTCTAAGAAGCGGTAAAGATACAAAGAGTACATCCGAAACTATTAATGCGGGTCTTGATTTAAAAATAATAAAAGAGGATCAGGATTGGGTAAGAGTAAGAATATCTGATAAAATCGAAGGTTGGATAAAAAAAAAAGATATTGCTATAATTTAGATATAATTTAATATGTACTTAAAATCTAATACTTTTAAAATAATGGGGATATTAAATGTTACCCCAGATTCTTTTTCCGATGGAGGTAAATTTTCTAATCTTGATAGTGCAATGTTTCGTTGTGAAGAAATGATAGAAAATGGAGCCGACATAGTTGATGTTGGCGGTGAAAGCTCAAGACCCGGCTCAGAAGGAGTCTCATTAAACGAAGAAATAGACAGAGTAATACCTGTTATAAAAAAAATTAAAACGGAATTTGATATTACACTTTCCGTTGATACAACAAAATCCGAACTGGCAAAACTTGCCGTAACCGAATGTGGTGCAGATATAATCAATGATATTTCAGCATTGAATAATGATGAGAATATGGCATATATCGCCACTCAATTAGACGTTCCGGTTATTATGATGCATATGAAGGGTGTCCCTAAAAACATGCAAAATAACCCCTATTATGATAATGTTATTGATGAAATATCAGATTTTTTTGACAATCGAATAAAATATGCAGTTGAGAAGGGCATAAAAAGAGAAAATTTAATATTGGATCCCGGAATAGGATTTGGGAAAAGATTAGAGGATAATATCAATATCATAAAAAATCTTGCAAAGTTTAAAGTTTTTTCACTTCCTATATTAATAGGTCTTTCAAGAAAAAGATTTCTCGGAGAAATAACAGGCGAAAGAGAGCCCTCAAACAGAGTAATTGAATCGGTAATGGCAAATATAATTTCCATAAAAAACGGTGCATCAATCATAAGAACACATAACGTAAAGGCAATCAATAAAGCTGTAAAAGTATATACAATATTAGAATAATAATTATTTAATAGAATCTAAAAACTCAAAAATCTCTTTATTGCCTGCGTTATATTTTAAAATTTTTTCAATAAGGTTTAATCCCTTATCTATTTCATTATTTGCAATTAATTTTTTTGCCTTTTTAAAAAAATACTCAAATGCAAGAAAAGAAGTTGAATAACTTGACATATATATATCAATATCAAATTTTTTTACATTGAATTTATACCGCCCTATATTTGCAGTATTTAAAAAAGAGTAGTAGATTTCAATTTGTTCTTGAAATGAATCGGGATAATTTATCCAATTAACATTATTTAATAATTTCATTATATCCTCATTGAATTCAATAAAATTTAAGACATAAAAAAAATAAGTTAAATTATTTGACATAATGTCATCTGGAATAGTTTTTAGATAATTTACAAATATCTTTAGAATGCTATTTGCTTCTTTTTCTGTAATATTCGGTAATTTCGAAAGCATCAATTTCATTTTTAAAATAACTGCCTTTGTATTTTCCGGAAATAACTCCAACTCCCTGTTTAATAAATCCTCTCCCTTAACAATTTCTTCAATTTCAAAAAGAGATAATGCAATATTATAATGACTATCAATTGCCGTACTACTGTTCTCTAATAACCTATCAATCAATGCAATAACTTGATTTTTGTCAATAATGTTTAAGCTTAATAATTCAGAGATTAACTCTTTTTTATGAGGAAAAAGTTCAAGCTCTTTTTTGATATGATTAAATGCCCTTTCATAATCACCCTTTGCCTTATAAATTTGATAATACTTGTAATTTATATGTTCCTTATTTCTATCAACATTTTTAGATAATATTTCCAATGCTCTTGCATAATTATGTTGATTAATAAGAAGGGTAACGTATTTTAGCATTATCCCAATCTTGTCTGAATACAATTCCAATTCTTTTTCAGCATAAAAATAAAACATATTAAGATTATTGTTTCTAAGAAATAAAATCGAAATATTATAATAATAATTTTTCAAAAACTGATTATAAAAAACATTTGTAATTTCCCTAATCTTTTTATCATCAAGTTTTAAATCAGAAAAAATGATTTTTTGTTCATCAACTAATAACCAATACTCTGAAATTAAAGTCAAATTCGTTTCATCATCATGATTGTCATTATTCATATACTTTTCATTAACAATTTTGAATAATGTTTTAAGTTTTAATTCCGTATTTAATCTTCTTTCTTTTAATTCAGCCTCAAGTACTTCATTCAAATATCTATTATTTTTAACGGAAAGTTTCATTTCGTTTATTTCTTCAAGTTTTAATCTTCTATATTTTATTAAATTAAAGATTTCAAAAACTTTTTGTTCATTTATTAAACTTCCTGATTCCGTATCACCTCTTGTATTTAAAATCTTATATATAAAGAGATATTCCAAAGACAATCTATTTATACTTTCAACAGTCTGTGTATCCTCGATGAAAATATCAGCAACTCTTTGTCTTATATATAGGGATATTTGTTCATTAAAAAAATAATCTTCACTTTTTCTTATATATTTAAAGATGAGACGATAATCTTTCTCTATTAAACTTCTTATCTTTTTCTGATTATTGTCCTTGTTTTCCAAAAGTATTTTTAGCTGTACATCTTTATTATTAAAACTTTTTGCAATTTCATAAACACTTTTTTTATCAACAAACAAGGAGTAATAATTTCCTGTCTCATCGGCAACAAAGGTGTCTTTCCCGTTAATAAAAACAGTTGAAAAATCAATAAATTCATCAAGTAAATATTTTCCAATATATCCATACTTAAGAGATATAATAAACACATTATTACTAAAATCAGAAACAATCAATAAATCATCTCTACTATAAATAAATTTATAAGGACTATCAGGCAATTCAATAAATCCATCTAATTTATATGCTTCTGAAATAATTACAATTCTCTTATTACCGGAATCTGAAATCAAAATTTTATCTGAAAAAGAAAGAATATCTTCAGGAAATTCAAAGCCTAAACGTGTGTTTTTTTCTCCGGCAATAAAACTTAACCTGCTCCCTATAGTCTTAATTTCTTTGTAATTATTATCTAAAATTTTTAATTGAGAGTTCTCCTTATCAAGAAGGATTAAATTACTGCCTTTTTTAATAAAAGCTACAATATTGCGACTGTCTTTTACATGATTAACAAATTCTTGATCACTTATACCGGTGATAGATGTCTTATCAATATCTTGTTTATTTGATTTTATTAATTTAATCAACTGTAGTAATTTTATTTATTTCAATTTTTATACTATTCCATCTACTCTCATCCATTCTTGCACCTACAACTTCAACCGCATTTTTACCA
>CAYOTE010000167.1:0-5640 GCA_964406785.1 uncultured Clostridia bacterium | reverse complement strand
CCTCACCTAAGAACAAACTCAAAGGGTGAAATTTTAATATCTTTCACAATTCCCGAGGCATTGACTAAATGGAAGATGCTCGGTTTTGCACATACAAATGACTTGAAATTCGGACTCATCACAAATGAATTAAAGACCCAAAAAGACCTGATGGTTGTACCGAACGCTCCGAGATTTTTAAGAGAAAAGGATAGTATGGTATTTACCTCAAAGGTAATAAATCTCTCTAAAGAAAATTTATCGGGTACGGTTCAATTATTATTCTTAGACCCGCATACAATGAAACCGGTCAATGATAAATTTAATAATATAAAAAACAAAACGGACTTTACCGTAGAGAAAGGTCAGAGTAGCCTGATTAAATGGAAGATTAAAATACCGGAAGATTTGGATGCCGTAATTTGGAGAGTCATTGCAAAGACAGGTAATTATTCGGACGGTGAAGAAAATCTATTGCCTATTTTAAAAAACAGAATGCTCGTTACCGAATCACTTCCCCTACCCTTAAAGCCCAATGAAACAAAAACATTCAAATTCAAAAAACTATTAAAATCAGGAACTTCAACGACGATAAAACATCATAAATTAACACTTGAATTTACTTCAAATCCCGTATGGTATGCCGTACAGTCTCTTCCCTACCTTATGGAATATCCCTACGAATGTTCGGAGCAGACCTTTTCAAGATTCTATGCAAATTCCATTGCTCAGTATATCGTAAATTCAATGCCTGAAATAAAGAGAGTTTTTAATATTTGGAAAAAACTAAAAAGCTCCGATGCCCTGCTTTCAAAACTTGAAAAAAACCAGGAGTTAAAATCACTCTTATTGGAGGAAACACCTTGGGTAAGAGAGGCAAAAAATGAGACAGAGAGCAAGAAGAGAATAGCATTACTCTTTGATTTAAACAGAATGAGCAAGGAGCTTAACAAGGCCTTAAGAAAACTCGAAGATAATCAGATGTCTTCGGGAGGTTGGCCTTGGTTTAAGGGAATGAGAGAGAATAGGTATATAACCCAATATATCGTAAGCGGTTTTGCTCATTTAAAGGCATTAAATATATTAAATAAGAGATATTCAATAAAGATAAACAAGATGACGAGAAAGGCAATGAGATGGCTTGATTATAAGATAAAAAGAGACTACGATTGGTTAGTTGAGCATAAGAGTAATTTAAAATTAAACCATCTTAATAATATTCAAATCCACTACCTTTACGCAAGAAGTTATTTTAAAGACATTCCTCTTGCCTCCTCATGTAAAAAGGCATTTGAATACTATAAATCACTCGGCATTAAGTATTGGCTTGATTATAATAAGTACGGACAGGGAATGATAGCCCTCTTCTTAAATCGTTACGAGCATAAAGATACGGCAAAAGACATACTGAAATCTATCAAAGAGCATGCAATATACTCGGATGAGATGGGAATGTATTGGAAGGGAAGTTACGATTATAATTGGTATAGAGCCCCTATTGAAATGCACGCACTTTTAATCGAGGCCTTTTCTGAAATCCTTGACGATAAGGAGTCGGTTTCAGCCCTAAAAACTTGGCTATTAAAGAGCAAACAAACTCAAAATTGGAAGACAACAAAGGCAACGGCAGAGGCTTGCTATGCACTCTTGCTAAACGGTGATAATTGGTTAAAGGAGAATAAATTGCCTGAAATTACAGTAGGAGATATTAAAATTGAGCCAAAAAAAACAGACAATATCAATGTTGAAGCCGGAACCGGTTATTTTAAGACCTCGTGGAGTAATTCGGAGATAAAACCCGAAATGGGAAATATAAGGATTAAGAATAATAATAAGATTACAGCTTGGGGAGCCGTCTATTGGCAGTATTTTGAAGACCTTGATAAAATAACACCGGCAAAGACTCCCCTCTCCTTAAAAAAGGAATTATTCATAGAGAAATACGGTAAAACGGGACCTGAACTGATACCACTTTCAAAATCAAAACCGAAAATCGGAGACAGGATAAAGGTAAGAATCGAGTTAAGAATTGACAGGGATATGGAGTATATTCATATGAAGGATATGAGAGCAAGCGGATTTGAACCTGAGAATGTAATTTCAAGATATAAGTGGCAGGACGGACTCGGTTATTACGAGAGTACCAAGGACGGCTCAACGAATTTTTTTATAGACTATTTAAGGAAGGGAATCTATGTTTTTGAATATCCGTTGAGAATAACCCATAAGGGAGATTTCTCTAACGGCATTACAATAATACAATCAATGTACGCTCCCGAATTTTCCTCACATTCAAAGGGAGTAAGAGTAAAAATAAAATATTAGAAAACTTTGTGCCGTTGATTAATTACTGTATATTTTGTTATAATGTGTAATAAATATTACTACAAGTAATAGAGGATGAATATGCAAAATAAATTTAATTTATCAAAATATAATGAGGCTTTTTTAACCTATGATGACTATGACAGCAAGAGTGAGTTTATATCGGCTACAACCTTATTAAAGCCAACAAGAGAAATTTTACTTAATCGAAAGTGGGATAGCACACAGTATCAGGATGTTTCCGACAGGATAGCAATAAAAGTTGGCACAGGTGTTCATAATTTAAGAGAAAACACACCCTACGAAGACGGCATAATGCGAGAAGAAAGAATGTTTTGTTCATTGGAACATCTTGGAATTACAAAATTCGGATTATCGGGGAAACCGGATTTAATCGATTTTGATTATAATCAGCCTCAAATAACCACAAATGAAGGACTTGTTGTCATAGAAGACTTAAAGGTATCCTCAATCTTCAAACTAAAATACAAAGATTTTAACGACTATATATTACAACTCTCCATTCTCAAATATCTTGCATTAAAAGATAAATCTTTAAAGACAATACTTGAAAAAAAAGACTTAAAACAAGAAGAAAAATACTTCTCGGAATACGGTATTATTACACTTCTTGCCAAAGATTGGTCTAAGAGAGATGCTAATCTTTCTCCGATTCCTATTAAAGAGATTCCCTTAAAGCTAATAGATAATAGCAACATCGAAATAAGAATAAAGAGAAAATGCTTGGAACTTCAAACGTATTGGGACTTAAACAATCAGGATGAGTTCCCGAAATGCTCTGAAAAAATAACTCAGAAATATAACGGTAATATGTGTGCAAAATACTGCTCGGCAAGATTTAGTTGCAAAAACTCACCGGCATTTATAGATGAACAATAGGACGAACAATAAATATACCGATTTCCATTAAGCTAATTTTAATCTATAAATCATTGCAATTTTCTGATATAATGAAGTATATAGATACTGTTTTTGAAGTTTATTATGGATAAATAAGGGAAGGATATATTTGAAACCAAAAGATAGATTATATATAATTATCGCCTCGATATTAATTCATATACTTCTCTTTCTTATTTGGGATGCCGCTAATTTTTTTAATTTATTTGACAGTAAAAAGCCTGTTGTTCCTATAATCGAGCCTATTGTATTTGATTTAAGAACAGAAAAAATACCCAAGCAAGTAATAGAAACACCTAATAGTAAAACAAATAAAAAGCCCAAAAAGGCAAAACTACTCTCGGATAAAAATTCAATTGCAAAAAATAATGTAAAAAAAAAAGAATTAAAAGTTGATGAGCCATATTCCAAAGGCGACTATAAATCCTACGAAATACCAAAGCCGTCAGGTAATCCAATACCTTTAAAAAAGCAAATAAATAAAATAAACAAGAAAAAAAAGACTCAAAAACAAGAAAAAAAGAAGAAAGACTTAAGAGATTATCTGCCAAAGAAAAAAATCGAAGAGTTATTAGATAAAAAGATGAGAGATGTAAAGAAAACGCCACAGGTAAATCAAGGTATTTATAAAAAAAGACGATTAGTTTTACATGATAATGTACTTTCAAAAAGCCTTGATATGGGAGGATTATCATTTAACACATATAATTGGGAATTTGCACCATATATGTTAATGTTAAAATCCATTATTCAAAATAATATCTTCCCGCCCTTGGCATTTACAAAATTAGGCTTAATAAACGGAGTTACGTTAATAAGATTTAGAATATACCCTAACGGAGAATTAAAATATATTAAGGTATTAGGTTATAAGGGACATAAAATTTTAATGGAAACAAGTTATAATTCAATTAAAATATCCGCTCCCTTCCCTAAACTTCCAAAAAATTTCCCTGAAAAATATCTTGAAGTAACAGGAAAATTTGTATATATAATCAGGGGTAAAAAATGATAATAAAATTCACACAGAGGAGTTAAAATGTTAAATACAGTAATTGATTTTTTTAATAAGGGCGGATTAATGATGTATCCCCTATTATTAAGTTCTATAATCGGACTATCAATAATGATAGAAAAAATGATTTCATTAAGAAAAAAAAAAGTAATTATACCGGAAATAGTAAATGTACTAAAAAACATTAAGAACTATGATGATATTGAACTTGCACTATCCCTGTGTAATACACATAAGGGAGCTTTTGCCAATATAATTCAAGCCGGATTAAATAATAGCGACTTACCTAAGGATGAGCTTAAGGAAATATTAAACGACAGTGGAAGACAAGAGGTATATACTCTCGAAAAGGGTCTTGGAATACTTGAAACAATCGCAGGCATATCTCCACTAATGGGACTATTAGGAACAGTAATGGGAATTTTAAAGGTATTTGATGTTATACGTATAGAGGGAATGGGACATGCTAATTTAATGGCAGGCGGAATTTCCGAAGCACTAATAACAACAATTGCAGGATTGGTAATCGGAATTCCGGCATTAATTGTATATAATTATTATACAAATAAAGCCGAAGGACTCATTCTTGAAATTGAGAAACATTCGTCTGAAACATTGAGAAAAATAACCTTCTTTAAAGAGAATAAAAAAAATGGAATTTAAACAAAAAGAAAAAAAAAAGGTCATAATAAATATAACATCTCTCATCGACGTAATGTTTCTCCTTCTTATCTTTTTATTGATATCATCAACTTTTTTAGAACAACCGGGAATAAAACTTGAATTGCCCGAAACAAAAACAACAGAAACGGTAAAACAACAAGAATATACCATTTTTGTCAGTCAGGACGGTAAACTATTCTTAAATAAAATCGAAATCAAAGAGGATGAACTCGAAAAAAAGATAAAAGAAGTATTACCAAAGATGAAAGATAAGGCAATAATTTTAAAGGCAGACGGAAAGTCCTCACACGGTGCTGTTGTCAGAGTTATGGATATAATTAAAAGAGGCGGAGTTAAAAAATTAATTATCGGAACAAGAGTTGACGGTAAGAAATAGGACAAAACAAAAATGAAAATAAAAAGAGAATGTATATTATGCGTATTAAATCAAATTATAAGAGTTTCGGAGCATTTAAAATTATCTGAGGATAAACAGGATATAATAATGCAAAGAGCCTTGGCAAGAACTGCCGATTACGATTATAAACACCTCACACCCCCCGAATTTTCGGAATTTTTATACGATATAGTAATTGAAGAGTCAAAAGCATACGATCCTTATAAAAACCTTAAAATTAGCCAAAATGACGCTATACTTGAAAGAGCTGATATATTTGAAGATAAGATTAACACGTCACCTGACCCACTCTTCACAGCAGGAAAATATGCTCTTGCAG
>CAYOTE010000166.1:0-5647 GCA_964406785.1 uncultured Clostridia bacterium | reverse complement strand
CAAATATACAAAATTATATTTTCATTTTACCTAAAATATAAAAATACAAATTTCCTCATTTTCATTTTCCATAATTACCCGCAACGACTATATATCATCTATTATTATCCCGCAAAATTGATAGTGTAATAACAATTGTTGATATTTCTTCTTTATCATTCTTTTTTTCTCCTTATGCAAAAAAATCATCTACTGAATTTTAATCTTATCAATTGCCCTCTTCTTCTATTTATTACCCTTTTTACACCACCATACATATCAATATTATATTTTCATAATGGAATTAGAATGTCAATTTTTCAGCCTGCCCGGCTTTTCTTTGTTATTAAATATACTGCACTACTGTACACCACCGACACAATTTAGATCCAAAATTCGGAAACTTAAATTGTAATTAAAACTCCAAAAAAACGGGAGTTTTAATTGTCGCTGATCAATCTCTGAACATTTGCAAAAGAGTAGATTTACCAGAACGACGCAAACCGGTTACAACTTTTATTATGTCTTTGTTTTTATACGACAACAATTTATCAAGATAATATTTTCTTCTAATTTTTTTTATCATAGTGCAAATATACACTAAGAATTACTTAGTCTTCGAGTGCCGCACAACGTTTTGAATATGGTGCACTTGGCATTTTGAAACGCTTCATTTTCAAGTTATGACTAATTTTATTTATTACTATAAGCTTCATTATCACCACTTTCTGCCAAATGCACTATATTTTTTGTTGGGCATAGTATCTATTCTATTGTTCCTATTTTTGTTAAATAAATGTAATCTAGCCCTTCATTATCAAATAATTCCTGAACAATAGAATCCTTGTTGGCCCCAGCAATTATTTTCTGATTATTTTCTGTTATCCAAAGCGGAGTATCAAATAATTTTTGGATAATCTCTGAAAACCTTATTTTAACATTGGTTGAGAAGGCATCTCTATAGCATAAAGCTCCTTTGATGGCCTTCCCTTGCATTTGTTCGAGTGAAAACCGTAATGATTTTTCTAAAATTTGAATCCAATTATTAAATGCAGTTCTATAATAGTATGTTCTGCATAATATATGATTGGCATCATCTGTATTTTCTGAGTTCCATTTATTTGATATCGACAAACGTTGTATCTCTTTAACAATGTAGCAAATATTCTCAACCTCCGGACTTCTAAAATTTTTATTGCTATCAGTTGGAACATCTACTAATTGAGTATTACAAAATGTGCTCACTAATTTTTCTAAACTTTGCCAAAGCATCGGCTTAGTTTTTTGTTCTTTTTTATCTTGTGCAACATAAATTTGAACGAAATTCAATTCTCTTTTAATCTCGTCAATAATCGAGGATATAGTAAAATTTCTCTTTTGAGCTGCGGACTTATCTCCTAATATATCTTGCTCTGTGTAGGGTGCACTTAGGTCTCCAACTCTTTTTCTAAAATCTTCTATCTTTTGGCGATACATATCAGCCAATTTAGCATCCATGTGTGATTTTTTATATCGTTGCTGAACAAAATCAGTATGGGCTTCATAAATAACTTCTCTTAATTTTGAAATATCAGGTTCCACAAATATTATGCATGGAATACTCTTTTTATTATTGCCTATTATCTGAGCAACAGCTTTATGTTGTCCGTCAAATATTTTAACTTTTTTTTCTTTTGAGTCAATTCGTCCAAGTGAAGGAAGTAGCTGAACAGACTTTTTCAGATTAAAAATTAGTGGCAAAATTTTTGGCTCTAATGGACGTAATTGTATTTGTTCATCATTTTCAATATATTTTATTTCTACTTCATGGAAAAAATAGTAATTATCTTGTCCATTTAATCGTTGGTTGTAAAGAGCTAATTTTTGCCCATTAAATATCATAATATTGTTTTCTTTATCTATCTCAAATTCAGAACTTATTGCTTTAGGTCTTAAGTCTTTTAATCCTTCAATTTTTTCCAGTTCGCTCTTTATCCTTAATTCCTCTCTATAATCTACAGGTTTCTTTCTTCCTTTATCTTTATGACAGTTTAATTTACCATCAACTTTTGAAGCATGGACTGGAGCAAAATTACTAATGTCTTGTGGATAGCCATCTGCATAACTATAAATATGATCAAATTGTATTTCATCTCTATAATATCCCTCAAAAGATTTTTGACACAAATAACAAACTTTGTGTTTTTTTAGTAATTCATTTTTTTCATCTTCTGTTAAGATTCTTCTTTTTTCTTTTTGTTCCATATTATTATCCTTTAAGATATTATGCACAACGTTTGTTTATCATCTCAATATTATAATTTCATAGTCATACGGGAATGTCAATTTTTCAGCCCTTCCGGCTATTCTTTTTCTCTAACAAAATGCACTACTGTACAACACCGACCCCATTGTTCTAAAAACATTGCTGTTTTCATTGTCTACCTATTTCTTGCTTGCCCACAACAGTTTCGCTTATGCCAGCGGAGGTGTTTTTCGCGATGATGTTTATTATTGTAGTGTTCGTTAATTTATTCATAATTATTTAATTTATTGCACTTTACCCGCCATTGTGTATATGCTGTGTTGTGGTGCGTTTATGTCTTTTTAACTAAAAGCTATGTAGAAATAACTTTCCATTATCATCTTTATCATTAAGTTCAAGACAAACATCTTCTTTCGAAATAATTTTTTTGTTATCTTTCGGTAAATCTGAATCAATTAAAGTTAATATGTATTGCAAATTATGTTTATCACAAATACTTTTTACTAAATTTATGTATCTAATTTTTATTCTATCATCTAAACCTTCTAAAACGCCATCGTGATAAACAAATCTATAAAATGATTTTTCCGAATAATTTATTAGCAATGATAAATCAAAAGCAACACATAATAATTTTTTGTATGTTGTCCCTTGTGCCTCTGATGTTTTAATCAAGTCATTCGGATTTTGATAATCAGCTGAAAATTCTACATTACCTTGATTATTTAATTTAAGCGAGATTAAAGCATTAGTATCCAATATTTCCTTTATGATTGAATTAAATATTTTATTAATATTTGAATGTTTTCTTGTTGTTAGCTCTTTTTTTAGTTCTTCTATTTTAGCTTTTACTAACTCTTTCTTTATTTCAATTTCATTCTCAATGATTAAAGATCTGTCAATAGCCAATAGTTTGTTTTTTATTAATTTGATTTCTACTTCGATGTTAGTTAGCTTTTTTTGATATTCTTTGAATTTCTGATAACTATCTTTTTGGGTTAAAAGCTCTAAAAGCTTACTTTTTTCTTTTTCGGCAGTTTTAATTTTCTTATTAATTAATATTAATTCAGAGTTCAGTTGTTCCAAACTTTCTGATAAGTATTTTTTCCGTTCGTTTGTAATAGCTTTTTGAAAATTTATTAGATCCTTATATTGCTTTTTCAATTCATTCGGAAAGTAAGTATTTAATTCTTCAAATAGTGTATCTATTTCACTTATATCAATATTGTCAATTGAATTTGATAAAGTCTTTTTTATTTTATTTATTTCAAAAGAAACTCTATACCTTTCGGCATTAAAAGCTTGAAGCTTATTATCAATATGTTCAACAATAATTTTGTTTGTTTCTAGGTCTTGACTATAAAAATTAAATACATCAATTAGTTTTTCGATATCATTTAGTTCACTTTGCTTTATTTCCAATAAACCTTCAAGTCTATCCTTTTCTGTTGTGTCAATTTGTGCTTCATTCTTTAATATTTGTAATTTCTTTTCAAATTCTTTAATGTCTTCTTCTATTTCAAATTTGTCTTTAATTAAATCGCCGTTAAATCCTAATAACTCAAAGGCAAAAGGTTTCCAATCTTTATGTTTCCCTTTAAATTTATTCAGTTTAAAAACATCTAAATAATCTTGTTGACTTCTTAGAAAGTAAGTAATTGATTTTCTATAATTCCACTTTTTTAAAATATCAAATCCTAAATATTCATCAAGTTTTTCTTTCGCTCTATCAAATGTTAAATCCTCTATATCCCAATCAATATTAGTAATGAAATCCTCCAATTTATTATCAAGTATTTTGAAAGATATTTTTGTAGGTAAATCAACACTGCGTTTTATCAATAAAAAATTTCCATTGTTTAGTTCAAATTCTCCAAAAAATATTTGTCCAATAAATAAATCGTTTCCGAACAATTTATCGTTTGTTTTATTAATTTTAGAAAGCAATAAAAAATCTATTACTCTAATTAAAGAAGTTTTACCTAAATTATGAGTATCCTTTTTCTCATTGCTTTCTATAAAAGCAATAACAGAATTAAAGCCTTCATTAAAATCAATATTTTTAAAATTCTTATTTGAATATATTTTACTAATCTTCATTTTTATTCTCTTCTATTAATGATATTGCATCTAATTCTTTTATATAATCCACTTTATTTAAAGCATACAAAAACAGTAAAGCTTCATTAATGTTATTTTTTACTTTATTGCCAAACTCTGCAATAAGCATTTCAACCAAATCATTAAACTTTATAATATCTTCTCTTTTAAGATACCTGACAATTTTATTCGCTACAAATAATACCGAATATCTAATGTCTGTATGTTTCGTAGGTGTAATCATTTTATTTGTTTTTTCCTATATCACAATTATAATACATATAATGAAGAAAAACTCTAATTAAAGCTCGTTTAGAGTTCAACTCAGGAAATTTATTCAAAACTATTTTATACAAATGGTTTAGAATCATTTCGAATTTTTCATATTCGTCTCTATGTATTGTAATTTCTTCATTTAGATCATCTATTGTGTTGTTGTATTTGTCTAATAATTTTTTATTATCAGGATTTTGTAAAAATTCATTTATTTGCTCAAAATACGTGAGATTTCTTTTGATTACATCATTGAAATATTCTTCACTTAGCTTATTGATTTCATTCTTTTTTTCAATATTTCTGTCTTTTGGTATTTCAGGTAAATCTCCTTTTCTTATATCAAGCTGACTAAAAGCAATAACTATATCTTTTAAATCATTTTCATTAAAATCTAAGGGTAATAATAAGCGATTTAGATTTAGAATTTTTGCAATTTCGGGGTATTCATTTAACCACAAATCTATTCTTTCAGTGCCAATTACTCTGTTTTCTATGTTGATATTTTCATCAAATAAATCTTCTATTTTTTTATCTCGAATACCACTGAGTTTTCTATTAGTGAAAAGTAAGTAATAGTCAATTTCTTTATTTTCTTTCAATTTTATTATAGCCGGAATAACTTCATTTTTTAAAATTCTCTGAAAATCTGAATCTGAGCAACTTGCATTTGGACGATTTGTATGTTTGGCTTGAATTATAATTTTCCCCTTCCAAGGTGCAGTTTTACTCGGAAAATCATTTGCAGTTCCAATGAATTTAGCGTCTTTTCCACCATCTTTCCCAACAGAAAAAACAATAGTTCCCATTCCCAAGGTTCTTTCACAAATAAGGGCAACTAAATCTTCAAATTCTTTATCACTCGCTAAATTTTCTAGCGGGTATCTCATCTTTTCTCCTTTAAATTAAAAAAATATATAATTTATATTATTTTTATAATTATCTTTGTTATATTTTTCCAATGTTCTTTACTGTATTCTAATACACACAACGACTGTGTATCATCTGTTGTTGTTATCCCACTAAATCGGGAGTGTAACAACAATTGCG
>CAYOTE010000165.1:0-5669 GCA_964406785.1 uncultured Clostridia bacterium | reverse complement strand
GATACACTCTTGGAAGTTTATAAGGTATTTGGAAAATTAAATTTGAAATTCGGTAAAGAAACAACAAAAGATAATAAGTATATTAGTACGATGAGCTTGGTGATTAAAGATGAATAAAAAAGATATATTTACAAAGACATTATTAGTGTTTTTTACTATTTCGCTATTGTTTTTTATATATACAAAACTTTTAATTGTACTAAAAAACAATACTTATAAAAATGCTGACAAAAAGATAGAAAAATTATTAAAAGAAAAAGAAAAAATGCAAAATTTGGAAAAAAGGCTTGAAGAATATAAAAATTTTGGTGCAATTTACAATAAAATCAAAACTGATAGATTTTTTGTTTATAAAAAGCTGTCAAATTTCAGAGAGATGCTTCAACGGCTTCGTTCTCAGTATAATTTCTTAAATTCAAGTTATGATTTCAACGGGAAAGAAATATTTAAAGAGTATATTAGAATTCCCTTATCTGTCAATTTAGTTGGCTCGTACAGGGATTTGAAAAAGTTTATATTTGATATTAATAAAATAGATAAATTTATATCTATTAACTCAATAAAATTTCAAAAATCCAAATCAAGTATATCAGGTAAGTTTTCTATTGAGGTGTATTTTGTTAAATAAAAATTTTCTTATTATTGTCCTATTCATATTTTTTTTGTCAATATCTCTAAACAGTGAAATAATTGAAGTTTCAAAGTTGACAAAAGAGTTGAAACCCTTCTCTTACTCAAGAGATTTATTTGCTCCAAAACAAACAAAAAAAGAAGTTATTAAAAACGTAATAAAGAACAAGCAAGAAGAAATTAAGGTAAAACAAGAGAAAATAAAAGCAAGGGATGAAGAACTTTTTGACAATATAATATACGAAGGCTTTGTATTGAGAATTAACAATAAAACAGTATTATTAAATATTAACGGAGATTATATTACCGGTAAAATAGGTGATACTATTCTCGATGAGATAGGTATAGTTGATATATCGTCTAAAAAAATACAGATAGAAATAAAAGGAAAAAAATACAATATTAATTTAAAGGCGGACGAAAATGAAGATAAATAAATTTACATACCATTATTCCTTTGCATTAATTATTATTATACTGTTATTATCAAATAATTGTATAACAAATAAGGCAAAAATTGATAATGGCACAAATTATTATCAAAATGGACAATATGAAAAATCAATAGAATATTTAGAAAAAAGAATAGAAAAGCAACCTGATAATATTGAACTTCGTACTCAATTATTTCGTTCGAAGCTTAAAGTGTATTTTATCTACCTTTCAAAGGCTAGGAAATTTAAAAAATTTAATAAAAAAGAAGATGCATTGAAGTATTATAATATGGCATTAAAAGTTTTTCCTGATAATTTCAATTTGGACCAGGAGATAAAAGAGTATAAAAACAGTAAAGAAAAAGATATAAAAGAGTCGGGCTCATCAATAAAACTACCGGTAAGTCTATTAGTTGACCCTAAGGAAGAAATTGAGAAAATAAACTTAAAAAGCGTTCCTATAACAAAGATATTTAAAGCCGTTGGCGATACTTTTGATATTAATTTTATTTTTGATAAAGATTTTAAAGATTTCATATACAGTCTTGATGTAAAAAAAATACGTTTCTACGAAATCTTAGAACAATTGTGTATGATTACAAATTCCGAATACAGAATATTAAACAGTTCATCAATATTAATATATCCCAATCAACGATATAAGAAGAAACAATTTGAGTTAAAAGGTATTAAGGTATTTTATCTTTCGAATACAAAATGTGATGATGTAAAAAAAATATTAATGACTCTCTTTAGAGATCAGCAAATACTTGTACAGGCTGATCCAATATCCAATACTCTTATTATCAAGACAACCTACTTAACTCTTAAAGAGATTGAGCGATTTATTAAAAAAATTGATAAACCTAAAAGTGAAGTTGCAATAGACATAGAAATACTTGAAATTAATCGTGATATCATAAGTAAATTGGGTGCGGATTTCGGCACATCCATATCAGCTAATTTATCAGCTGGAATAGATGATGGAACAGGGAAAATATCTTCGGCGATGAATGTTAAAGCTCTCAAGGATACGAATTTTTTTATTACGCTTCCTACCGCAGCAATGACTTTTTTAGAATCACATTCAAATAGCAAAATATTGGCAAAACCTAATTTAAGAGGTGTCAACGATGAAAAAATTGAATTTAAAATAGGTGAAAAAATTCCAATTCCCAAGGTAACATTCAGCTCTATGGCTGCAGGCGGAATACAAAACGTTCCTATGACAAATTATGAGTATAAAGATGTTGGCATAAGAATTGTAATCACACCTTTTATCCATAAGAACGGTGATGTTAGTATGGAATTGGATTTAAAGATGGACTTTATATCTAATTATATTGATCAATTCCCAATATTGGGTAATAGAGAATTAAAATGTTTCATTAGGTTAAAAGAGGGTGAAACAAATATTATAGGCGGTTTTATAAAGAATGAAGTAAGAAAATCATTAAAAGGAATTCCTGTTTTAGCAAGAATACCTGTTTTGGGGAAGATGTTTGCATTGGATGATGATAAAATAACACAGACAGATGTTATTTTTTCAATTACCCCAAGGGTTATAAGAAATACTAATATCTTGGAGTCCGATAAGGCAACAGTTTGGTCTAATATTAGAACAAACACCAATACCAAAAGCCGTTCTAACGGAGGTGTAATCAACGCCCCCATGAGAAAACGCAAAGCCAACCAATTGATAATTTCACCATTAAGACGAAAACTTGGTGTAACACAATCGTCAATTTTTACAATAAGATTTAACGCAAAAGAAGACATTGAAAGATTAAATTTTTCCGGTAATATTGAGGGCGGTAAGGTTAAAATAGAAAATATACGTACATCTTTTTTCCGAAATAGCAAAGAGGTTAAAGTATTTGATAATATATCGGGGAATACATTTACTTTAGGATATACATTTAATAGGAAAAATATGAAAGGCTCTACGCTTGCCCAGGTAAAAGTTAAATTCCTTGAAAAGGGGGAATACAGGATTAATCTTGACAATATTAATTGTACTTCTAAAGATAAATCAGGTGTTAATATTGAAGGAAATGAAGCTGTTATTGAAGTTAAATGATTGTTTTTTATAAAACCCTAACTACATACCTTAATCTTTTTATCCAGTAACCCGTCAATGCTTCTTCTCTTACGACACTCAGGCTGTTAGGAGCATGAATAAGGAATAGATTATTATTCTCTCTTTTTATAATACCCGAGTGCCAAGAGTTATTTAATTTAAAGACAAGAATATCTCCGCTTTTTGAGCGTTTCAATTTTATCCTTCTTCCGGCTCTCCCCTGCTTTTTTGCGGTTCTTGGTACCTTTATGCCAAAGGAATCATACACGTAATAAACAAAGCCACTACAATCAAAACCGTAAATATCCGTTCCGCCGTAACTATAAGTTATGCCCTTTAAACTTCTTGCAAGGTTCACTATTTTTCCTCTTATACCGGAAATTGTATTTTTGGGAGATGTATCTATATGACAAGAAAAAAATAATAATAAAATAAGGGTGGAAAACAAAAAAAAACTTGAGTGATATTTCCTATAAACAGGAAACTCCAATCTTTTTAAAACAATAATCTTTCTTAATAAGTAGAGCTCAACCTTATAAAAAGATGATATTAATTTGTCAAAAAACTCTAACAATTTTTTATTATAAGACATTATACTAAAAGCAAGTCCTCATATATATGCCCGTATTTATCAATTATTATATAATCCATTTTTGCATTATTTGCACATTTTCCGTCTGTTACTTCCCTGTCTCCTATAAACAAACAGTCTCTTGTGTCTATATTAAATTTTTTTACAATATAAAGTAAACCCTTAGGATTAGGTTTTAATGCATTAATCTCCTTATCGGTTGACGCAACTTGCATTTTTGCCTGTATTTGTAAAGCTTCAAGCTTTGATTTTGTTGGATAATCCGAATATATGGCAACTTTAATTTTATTATCATTTAAGTATGATAGTAATCTATCCAAACCTTTAAATTTGTACTTCAATAAGTGTTTTAATGGTCTTAAGTATATCCACTTTTCAACAACCTCTTTGATAATATCTATTGAATATGAAGTTTTAAGAGATACCCATCTATACTGTTCAATTTTTAGATTCTCAACATTAATACCCTTTTTTTTCTCTCGTTCTTCTCGAAATATTTTAAGTATTTTTAATTCATAAACCTTGTGAGGCTTTAATAAATAATAAATAAATATATCCATCATCATTCTCAAACGCAGTTTTTTTTGATTATACAAAGTCCCGTCGATGTCGAAGATTACCAATTCATACTCTTTGAGTCTGATGTTTTTACCTTTATCTTTCATGTTTTGATATTAACGCATACTATTGCACAATTGCACATCAATGCGAAAGGGGGGACTTGAACCCCCACACCTCACGGCACTAGATCCTAAGTCTAGCGCGTCTGCCAATTCCGCCACTTTCGCATACCATACGGAAGAAGAAAAGTAACATTAATACAATATTTTGTCAAGAACAGAGAGCTTTTTAAACTTTTTATAATTTATTAGATATGTTAATGCTTTTTATAAAATCCAAAGAATTCTAAATTGAATTTCATTTTAGTTTATCTTGATACTACAGCTGTAAAAATGACGATAAACCTTTACAAATAAAGGTTTTAGGTGTATAATCGAATTTATTAAAGAAAGATACATTAGTGAAAAAAAACAAATTTATTTTCACGGACATTTTCAGGAGAAAATTTTGGATAATCAGGAAAGCAATCAGGAAGGCAAAGACATACAAAACGGGAATGAATACGACGGTAGCAGTATAAAAGTACTCAAGGGGCTTGAAGCTGTTAGAGTAAGACCGGCTATGTATATTGGGAGTACAGGAATCCCAGGACTTCATCATCTGGTTTATGAAGTAGTTGATAATTCTATTGATGAGGCAATGGCAGGATACTGTGACAGGGTTGATGTTGCCATTCACTTTGATAATTCCATTACCGTATCGGATAACGGCAGAGGTATTCCTGTTGATATGCATAAGGAAGAGGGCAAGTCGGCAGCCGAAGTTGTTATGACAACACTTCATGCAGGTGGTAAATTTGACAGTGATTCATATAAGGTCTCAGGAGGACTTCACGGTGTTGGTATTTCCGTTGTAAATGCACTATCTTCTAAGTTAGACCTTGAAATTAAACGAGATGGTGCTATTTTCTTTCAAAAATACGAAATCGGAATTCCGGCAACCGAGTTTAAAAAAATTGGAAAGTCTGATAAGACCGGTACCAAGGTTACTTTTTGGCCTGATGATGATATTTTTGAAGTTACCGAGTATGATTATAGTATCTTAAGTAAGCGATTAAGGGAGCTTGCCTTTTTAAATAAAGGAATAACTATTGCTCTCAAAGATGAAAGAAACGGGAAAGGTGATTTATTCCATTATGAAGGTGGTATTATTGAGTACGTTGAATATCTATGTGGTACTAAGCAAAAGGTACATGACGAACCAATATATTTTTCAGCAACAAAAGGAGACACTGAGGTTGAGATAGCATTTCAGTATGTCAATTCTTATAGCGAAAATTTACTTTCGTTCGTTAATAATATAAATACAATAG
>CAYOTE010000164.1:0-5670 GCA_964406785.1 uncultured Clostridia bacterium | reverse complement strand
GATATCACTGGAAGCGACATTAAACTAAATTTACTTTTAAAAACTGAATAGTTACCTTGTAAGAGTCCATAACATATTAAACTGGATTCATTGTCAAGATCAACCCCTAAGGCTTTAAAAAAACAATTCCCAATGGGGATTTCATTAAGTGTAATAAGGTAAGGTTAAAAAAGGTATAAAGTGTGTGAGTAGTGAGTTATATGCTGTTTGTGATAATAAACAAAAAGATTTTGTTGTGAAAAATCCTATTATTGTAAAAAAAAGCATTGGTTTAGAATTGGTCAAGGAAGAGGAATAAAGGGACTTAAATATGCAAGCGTTGAAGGGCTTTTATTAAAAAACTTATTAAAAAATAATTTTATTGATTGTAATAAGGGAGACTTTTTTCTTTTTGTCGGTTGTGATGGATACAGGACTCTAATATCGGAATATGAAATATTTAAATCAAAAAAAGGTGAAGACTTTATATTTATAACTAAATTGAACGGTAAAAAAATTAAAAATACCTTTACACTTGGAATTCTTTCAGATTATTTTGTTGACAGAGATGTTAGAGAACTGACATATATAGAGATAATAAAAAAGTATTAAAGAAAAAAAAAGAGTTTATTTTTTAATGTGTTTCATTTGTCTCAATTGCTTAACTTATTATAATAGGCTTTTTAGACAATTTGCTACAATTTTGATGAAAAGTTCAGGTATTTGAAGTTTGCGGGTATTTTGTTTCAAACTTCAAAGAATCTGCTTGTATGATCGTAGTTTTTGGGTACTATTCTTATCTTGGATAGTTGATCGATATAAATACCGTTTTTCCTATCCTCTTCTTCATCAAAACCTATTCTCATGTTTTTCAGAATTACATTTTTATCAATAATTGTTTTTTTTATATCACATTCATGGATACTACTATTATTAAAGATTATTACTTCTTCAAGTCTTGATTTATCAATGATTGATTTTGGAGATATAACTATTGAAAAAGCTTCGGAATCGCTTAAAAACGACCCCTCACTTAAGAGAACGTTATTTATGTGACCTTCTCCGTGAGGTTTTATAATTTTACCAGGACCAAGATTAAAGTTTTCGGTATAAAAAGGCCATTTTTCACCGTATAAATTGAATCTGGGTGTGATAGAAACCAAATCCATATTAGCCTTAAAATATTCTTTAATTGTACCAACGTCTTTCCAATAATCAGAGTCAGAACTTACACCGTTGCTGTTAATTAAATGATTTTTAATACTAACCTTTATTGTATCGAAAATAATATTATGTGTTTTATAATCGTAGCCGAGTACCTTAGTGTTAGATAAAAGATTTGGAATTATATCCTTACCAAAAAAATCACCTTTTTTTGATAAGGCTTTAATTAAAACAGTTCTTTTAAAAACATAAATACCCATAGATGCATAAAAAACTTCCTGATTATTATTGTCGAGAAATTTATAAGGAGTATCAGGATCTTTTTCATAAAATCCAATTATTTTTTGTTTGCTGTTCATATGTATAGAACCAAGATGTTTTGCGTATTTCACAAGTTCCGGTTTAATGGCAATAGCTGCCCCTGCATTACTGGATGCCAGAAAATCAACAAAATTTGAATAATCCATCTTTAATAGATGATCTCCAGGTACGATTAAAACATAGTCAGGCTTTAATGCTTTTAAACGTTCTACGACTTGTCTGACGGCATCGGCATCACCTTTGTATGTAGAACCTGATATCTGAGGCGATATTATATCTACAGATACCCCGAATCTTGAATCCGAATACCAAACATCTTTAAGATGTTTAATCAATGAAGCGTCTTTCCCCTGAGTAAGGATGATAGATTTTCTTAGACCGCAATTTGCAGCATTACTTAATGGAATATCAATTAATCTGAACTTTCCGCCAATTGGTACTGCAGGTTTTGCTCTAAAATTTGTTAAGGGCTGTAATCTTGAACCCTCTCCACCTGCTAAAACTATTACCAAGACATCTGATTTCATTTCAACCTCATTAGAATTATATATAAAAAAAAAAAAAGTTACAACATAAATTTAATAAAAAGAAAAAAATATCAAAATTATAGCAAAATGCCCAAGAAATCTATTATAACAAGTTAAGCGATTAAGACGAATGAAACATAGTTATACTATTTTGAAATGAAGACGATTGAGATTGACGGAGTTAGAATGGGCTTATTCGGTATTGCAGTAGATTTTAATTGAAATTTTAGGTTAAATTGAAAAATTGACAATATTTTTCTTTTTTGATAGATTGAGTCTATGAGGAATATGAATAATGCTTGTAACGATAAATTATATTTGAAACAATGTTTTTTTCAAATTTTCATAATATTTATGTTTTTTGGATTTATCCTGAATGCTAAACATATCTCAATAAATTTTGATAGATTAACTGTTGATGATGGATTATCTCAGAGTGTAGTAAATAGTATATTTCAGGATAAATCAGGTTTTATGTGGATTGGGACAAAAGACGGTTTAAATAGATTTGACGGATATAAATTTATGGTTTATAAAAATGATCCTGATGTAGAAACTTCATTATCTAATAATACTATAAATTCTATTTGGCAGGATGATTCGGGTGTATTATGGATTGGGACTATTGACGGTCTAAATTTGAAAAAAAATGACGATAATAATTTTAAGAGAATATATTACGAAGATGAAAGATTTAAAAATACCATCAATAATATAAAAGTTATTAAAAGATTAAACAAAAATCGTGTATTGATAGGAACTTGGGGTGCCGGGCTTTTGATTACAGATTTAGAGGGTAAAGTATTATCTCATCATTATTATGATAAAGAACGGAAAGATAGTCTCGGTAATAATAAAATTACTGACATTTTTAAAGACAGTAGGGGTGAAATTTGGGTATTAACCGTCTCAGGTATAAATCGTCTTGTTAATAATAACGGAATTTATAAGAGATATTTGTACTATAAGCATAATAAAAGCGATATTGAAACTGATGCTCTATATTCGATAGTTGAAGTATCAAAGGGGAAATTGCTTATTGGATTGTACAATAAAGGATTGTTTGAGTACAATAATAATTTGGATAGGTTCATACCAGCTCAAATATGTGATCCCGATAAGAATGTAATTAAAAAAATTATGGGAATTGTTAAAGATGATTATGATAATTTATGGCTTGCAACTGACGGGAAAGGACTTATAAGAGTTAATAGAAAGAACGGTTATTGTGAAAACTACATAAATGAAGAAAACAATTTAAGTTCTATATCTTTTGATGAAATTCTAACCATTTATAAAGATAGAGAGGGTAGTATTTGGTTGGGAACGGATCAGGGCGGAATATCAAAATTTAATTTGAAGGAAAAAAAATTCAATATAATTAATAAGATACACTATAAAAATAAAAATATTGATATAAGGGGCGTATGGGCTATATACAAAGACAAGCTTTCTCCCTTATGGATAGGAACCGATTCAAATGGATTGATTAAACTTGATGAAAAAAACAAAAGTTGTTTTATCTTTAAACATGGAGGAATAAATTCCATAAGTCATAATCAAATTTTATCAATAAGTAGAGAAAGTAGAGGAGGATTATGGATAGGAACAGATGGCGGTGGATTAGATAGATACATACCTAATAAATCACAATTTGTAATCTATAAAAATACAGAAGATTCTTGCTCTATAAGTGATAACTACATATTAACTGTTTTTGAGGATGACAGTGGTATCACATGGGCAGGGTCTTATGCCGGAGGTTTGTCAAGATTGGATACTAAGACTAAGAAGTTTAAAAATTATTTACATAATAATCAAATTAAGAATTCCATTGCCGGGAACTTTGTCGTTAGTATTGAAAAGAATGATTCAGGCTCTTTATGGATAGGAACTTATGGATTCGGACTTGATTTATTTGATAAAAAAACAGGTTTTTTTAAACATTATAAATATTCATTGGAAGATACTAACTCTTTAAGTAGTAATACAATACTGTATCTATTTATGGATAATACGATTTTATGGATAGGAACAAGAGGCGGAGGACTAAATAAATTTAATTTGAAAACACAGAAGTTTCGGTATTATATGGAAAAAGACGGACTTGCCAATAATACGGTAACAGGTATCGTTTCGGATAATAAAGGTTTTTTGTGGATTAGTACTAAGGGAGGGCTTTCTAAGTTTAATCCTGCAAATGAAACTTTTAGAAATTATGATAAGCGAGATGGTATTCAGAGCCGTGAGTTTAATTTTGGTTCTTGTTTTAAGGACAGTGAGGGTATAATATATTTTGGTGGGATAAAGGGATTGAACTTTTTTGACCCTGATAATGTGAAGGATAATACATTTGTTACCAAGTGTAAAATCACAAAAATACTAAAAAACGACAACTCTGTGAATATAAATAAATCTTATAAGAAGGGAATAAAAATTAAAAATGATGAATTTCCTCTTTATATTGAATTTTCCTTACTTAGTTACATATCACCTTTTAAAGATAAATACACATACAAAATCAATGGCTTAGATAAATCTTGGCATTATGTTGATTCTAAAAGCCGTTTTGTCTTATATAATAATTTGCCATATGGAGATTATACATTTTGCTTTAAGGGATGTAATAATGACGGCGTATGGCAAAAAGAGGCAAGTAGAATAAACTTATCTGTCATACCACCTTATTGGCATACCTTACCTTTTGAAATTTTTTTATTATTTATTTTCAGTATCATTTCTTATATTATTATTGGATTTGTAAAACGTCATATTAAATTGATTAATTTTTGGAAGAAAAAAAAATATATTAATAACTTTGAATTACTCGATGAGATAGGTTCAGGTGGAATGGGGACAATTTATAAAGCAATGAATATGATAAACAAAAAAGAAATAGTTGCTATTAAAATTCTAAAAAATGAATTGTTTAATGATGAAAAAAATAGAAAAAGATTCAAACAGGAGGCTGTAATAATCGATCAACTGGACCACCCTAATATTGTTAAGATAATTGAGAGAGGTATATCAAATAACAATTTATATATGATAATGGAATTGTTGGAAGGTAAAACTCTCTCTGAAATAATAATTGGAAACAAAATTATTTTATTTGACGATATCATACATATTATGAAGCAGGTTTTAGATGCCGTAGAGAAAGTACATAAAAAAAATATTATACATAGGGATATTAAACCTGATAATGTTATGTTGATAAGAAAAAACGGTGATGATAAGTTTGTGAAATTACTTGATTTTGGTCTTGCAACAATGGAGTATCAAACAAGATTAACTCAAACCGGTATGGTTGTAGGTACTATAAACTATATGGCTCCCGAACAAATAACCGAATCAATTACATCCAAAGCAACAGATATTTACTCTCTTGGCGTTATGCTTTATGAGATGGTTGCCGGAAGAAGGCCATATGCTGGTGAATCTACAATTGCGTTAATGAAACAGATAATAGATGAAAACCCTATTGAGCCGATTAAGTTTCGTATTGATATTTCAAAACGACTTAATGACCTTATTGTTAAAATGATGAACAAAGATAGTTCAAAAAGACCTACTCTATCAGAAATTATTGACACAATAAACACCCTATGAATGGTGGGGATTTCATGTTGAATTAAAATAGTTCTTTGCCGAATAAAAAGCTCTGTTTACCGAAAAA
>CAYOTE010000163.1:0-5765 GCA_964406785.1 uncultured Clostridia bacterium | reverse complement strand
TATAATCACCCAAATTTAATAATAAATCCTGGGGGAATAATTAATGTTTTTTTAAAAAAAAAGGAAAAAAAAAAAAAAAGAAAAAAAAAAAAACCGAAAATATTTATGACAGATTATTAAATATCTTTAAAATATCGAGTGAAATGGATATCTCCACAAATGAATCAGCTATAAAATTTGCTATAAATAGAATTAATGCAATAAAAGGAATAAGAGGTATGTCGCATTAATTACGTACCAATACAATAATCAATATGAACTATTTTATATTATATATTATATATTTTATTATTTAATTTTTGTTGTTTTAAAAATCATTTGTTATGAGAAAGAACGGCATACCTGTAAATTTCTTATATGTGGGGCGTAATCTTTCCGTATTATAAAATTTTGCTATATCTATTTGCTTTTTCTTACTTGTTATAATTTCAATAGGAACGTTATCGTATTCGCCATTTCTTAGACATACGAGTCTTCCGTATGTGTTTTCAAGTATCAAATCAAATGCAATATTTCCGAATACCATAGGTACAATTGAGTCAACCGCATCAGGACTGCCACTTCTTACCAGATAACCTAATCTCTGGGTAATTGTGTTTATTCGCTTGCCATTATTGTATTTAGGTGACAATTCTCTAAGCTTTTCCGCTACAATATCTCCTATACCACCAAGTTTTTTATGACCGTACATATCCGATTCTTCGTTTTTATATATCATATTTCGACTTTTATCCAAAGCACCTTCTGAAACAAGAACAGTTGAATACTTGCTGGGATTACTATTTCTGTCAGATGAAAGAAGTTCTGTTAATTTTTCCATATCAAAATTATGTTCTGGAATTATACATCTGTCAGCGGCTCCTGCCATTGTAGGTAATAGAGCTGTATATCCGGCATATCTTCCGAATACTTCAATGACCATAAACCTCTCGTGAGAACCGGCACTTGTTCTTAGTGCATTTGCGATTTCAATTGTCCTACTGACACAGGTAGAAAAACCAATACAGTAATCGGTACCCGGAACATCATTATCCATCGTTTTAGGAATTGCAATAACCTTAATACCTCTTAAATGAAGAGTAACGCCATAACTTAATGTGTCATCTCCACCTATGGGTATCAATGCGTTTATACCGATAAATTCAAGGTTTTTAAGTACTTCATCTGTTAAGTCATTTATATCTTTATTATATTTGTCTTTAAGATGTTTTGGAACCATATCTTTAGGTATATGGCTTGGTCTTGTTCTTGATGTGTGTAAAAATGTGCCTCCTGTTCTTCCGATATTCTTTACCGTGTCATTTGTCAGTACTTCATAAAAAGGAGTATTGTCCGCATCCTTATCTCTTATCATATCAACAAGCCCTGCCCAGCCTCTTTTCAGACCTATTACACGATAACCCTCTCTATTTGCTCTAATTGTTAAAGCCCTTATTGCAGGATTTAACCCCGGAACATCTCCACCACCTGTTAAAATTCCAATTGTCTTATTGATTTTAGTCATTATTTCACCCTTTATTATTAATCTATGCCTATTGTTTTTCTTAACGCTCTTATCTTAGCCGATGCAATACTACGTGCCTTCTCAGCTCCGCTTTTTAGAATAACGTCTATTTTTTGTTTATCATTCATTAAGTCTTCGTATATGAGACGTTTTGGTGCAATTATTTTTTCCATCACCTCAAATAACTCTTGTTTAGCTTCTCCCCATCCCATTCCGCCGTTTTGATAACGTTCTTTCAAACTTTTCTGTTGATTTTTGGAAGCGAATAATTTGTAAAGTGAAAATACATTACATTCATCTGGAACTTTGGGCTCTTCAATTGCCTGAGAATTTGTTACAATCTTCATTATTGTTTTTCTAAGTTTCTTGCTACTTGCAAACATAGGTATCGTATTATTATAGGTCTTGCTCATTTTTCTACCGTCAAGACCTACAATAGTTTTTATATCTTCACCTATAATGGGATGTGGTATTCTAATGCACTCGCATTTGTAATTATGATTGAATACATGAGCAATATCCACTGCCATTTCAATGTGTTGTTTTTGATCTTTGCCTACCGGAACAACATCCGTATCAAAGAGCAGAATATCCGCAGCCATTAATACTGGGTAGGTATATAAACCCATATTTACGGCAAAATCCGGATCCTTTCCCTTAGCCTCATTTTCAGCAACATTTGCCTTATACGAATGAGCTCTGTTCATAAGCCCTTTCGCCGTAAAAGCCATTAACATAGTTGCTAATTCAAAGGTCTCTGGAACTGAAGATTGCTTATAAAGGATAACTTTGTCAGGATCTAATCCGCAGGCAAGCCACGTAGCTGCTACCTCATAGACGTTGTCTTTTAGCTCTTGAGGGTTTCTTATTACATTAAGCGCATGGTAATCTGCTATAAAATATCTTGCATTATAATGTTCAGCTAATTTTAAAGCCGGCTTAATTGCACCGAGATAATTACCTATATGCGGTGTTCCGGTAGGCTTTATTCCAGTTAAAGCTACTTCTTTTTTTGACTTTTCTTCAACAATCATATCACAATTATATAGTAAATCTAAGGTTTCTGCAAATGACGGGAAGAGTTTATTAGCGTATTAGATTTAAAAGAATTTTTAGTAATTGTATTCATAACAATACCTCTAATCTTTTTGTCATTTCTGAAATTGTTATTTAGGATTTAATTTTCCATTTTGTCATTTCTTCAGAAATAAAAAAGTCTATCATCATTGCATACAAATTTCCAATCAACTCTGGTGAGACTTCATGTATAATTGCTAAATCTTGTTTGAATTTTAAACTCGCTTGATATTTGTTTTTGTAGTTTTAAATTTTCATCAAAATTATAGTGAAATGTTCAAGCTTCTTATTATAACAAATTAAACGATTGAGCTAAATGAAGAATAGTCTAACTATTTTGTAATGCAGTGATTAAGTTTAATGCGGTTAGAATGAGTATATTAGGCATTGCAGTAGATTTTGATTAAAGTTTTAGGTTATATAAAGTTGACAAAATGTTAATAAATACTTATATTTACAGTATGAGATATTATAATTGGAGTTCAGATACAAACGAAATGTTGCAAAAATTAAATATGAAAAAAAATTATGAAATTAAAGAAAAAAGATGCTGTCAAGCGAAGTAAAAGAGTATATAGCAGAAAATATTAAAAGCAGAGTTATTCCAGGGCTTTCATTATTGGTTGCAAGGGGAGATGACATCTTGATTGACGAAGTGTTTGGTTATAAGTCTCTTATTCCGCAAAAGATAGAATTAGAAAGAGATGCAATTTATGATCTTGCATCTCTTACCAAACCATTAATAACAGCATTGCTTATTGCTATAGCCGTAAAAGAAAAAAAAATAAAACTTTCAACCGAAGTCAAAGAAATATTCAGGGGGTTTCCCTATTCAATAAATATTAATAATTTACTTACACATACTTCAGGTTTACCGGCATGGTATCCGTTTTATCTTTTTGAAGATGATATAATGTTTCAAATTAAAAGATTACCTCTAAGTTCAAAACCGGGCAAAAGAGTCAATTATTCCTGTATAGGCTATATATTGTTATCGAAAATACTTGAAGATATATATCAACTACCTTTTAAAAACATTGTAAAAAAAATAATAATTGAACGACTTGATTTGAAAAATACTTTTTTTGGAGAAGTGCCTAATAATAAGATAGACGGTTGTGTTCCTACGGAGTTGGGAAATAAATTTGAAAAAAATATGGCTGATGACGATAAAAAATTTAAAAAACTTTCTGAAAAATTTAATTGGAGAAAAAATTTAATAATTGGTGAGATTAACGACGCAAATGCTTTTTATCTTGAAGGGAATTCAGGTAATGCAGGCTTATTCTCAACGGCAAAGGATATATTGGAAATTTCAAATGAGTTTTATCCGCATTCAACAAATTTATTATCTCCCGAAATAACAAGGTTTTTTTGGGAAAATCGTACCCTGTTTAAGAAGAGTCATAGAACCGTTGGTTTTAAATTAAATTCTTCGATAATTACTTCAGGAGGTAGAGGTATTTCAAGAAAAGCAATAGGGCATAACGGATTTACCGGAGTATCTCTTTGGCTTGAACCTAAAACCGAATATAAATTTATAATTCTGACCAATAGAATACATCCAGAAGTTAAACCCCTCCCATTCAATAAAGTAAGAAGAAAACTTCATAAATTAATTAAAAAAATGTTGTGAGTAGTCATCAAACAAAAAACTTCAATTACTTAACTTGTTATAATAGTTTTCCTATGACATTTTGCTACAATTTGGATGAAAAATTCATAAAAAAATGTTTTTTTAATATTTTATTTTTTTTCAAGTAAATCTTGTACCTGTTTGACCTGTTGCAAATTATCTATATGGGAAACAAGAATACCCTTTTTTGTATTAATAACGACGACATTTTCTAATCCTATAATTGCAATGGGCTTATTCTCTGTTGAAAAAGCCATAGAATTGGAAGTATCCAACATGGCATTTTTTCCGAGATTGGCATTTCCCTTATCGTCTTTTTCTTTTAAATCGTAAACACTTGACCATGAGCCTACATCATTCCATTCAAATTCCACCGGAGATATTTTTAATTCTTTTACTCTTTCCATAAGTGCATAATCTATTGATTCCGGCTTGATATTATTGAAAATATTATAGAAATTTTCTTTGTTTTCGTAAGAACTTTCTAAATTAAGGTACTCCTTATAGTAATAATCAGAGTATTTTTTTAAAAATAATTTAAAATTGTCTAATTTGTAAACAAACATTCCCGAGTTCCAAAGATAAGTTTTATCATCAAGATATTTTTGAGCTGTAGTCTTATCGGGCTTTTCTTTAAATTCCATAGCTGTATAAAAATCCGATTTATTTATTGATTCTTTTTTGGTTTTATCAAATTTTATATAACCGTAACCCGTATGAGGTGAATCGGGCGTAATTCCGAATGTAATAATGTTTTTTTTGTCGGCAAGTTCAAATGCATTTTTCATTTGCTCTGCAAAAACCTGTGAATTTGGAATATAATGGTCGGCAGGAACAACAAGTAATTTTGCATTTTGATTTATACCGGATAAAAAAATATTTGAAAGTATTAAACATGGTGCTGTGTTTTTTGCAATCGGTTCATCTATGAAATTTGACTTTTTAAAGTCCGGAACTGCATCAATTACAGAATTAAGATATCTATTATGAGCAACAACAAAAATATTTTCTTTAGGGACTATTTTTTCCAATCTCTTAAATGTTTGTAAAATAAGAGAGTCCTTGCCTATAATTTTTAAGAATTGTTTTGGCTCTTCTAAAGTACTATAAGGCCAAAATCTAGTACCCTGACCACCTGCCATTATTAATGCAAATTTATTATCACTATTCTTCATAGAAAATTTTAACATAATTAATATAATTTGTATAACTTTCTAAAATTTCAGCCAAAACTTATTATAATCCTGAATTTGTCATCAAAATTGTAGCGAAATGTCCAAGAAGTCTATTATAACAAGTTAAACTCAATTGCTTCACTTGTTATAATAAGCGTATTGAACATCTCTCTTATAACTTTTATAAAACTTTCAGAATGTAGTATTAATAGGTAATGATATAATTAATTTTTTTTGCCAATCTTTTTTATTAGAATTAACGGATCTTTTAGAGGTAGCTTAATAATACTTTCTATACCCAACTTTTTACACTTGATGATATCATTTTCAGGTATCATTGTATCAATAAAAAGGAATACCCTTATGTCTGCTA
>CAYOTE010000162.1:0-5815 GCA_964406785.1 uncultured Clostridia bacterium | reverse complement strand
GGTAAACGAATGAATGTTGCTCTTGTAACGGGTGCATCGGGAATCTTAGGCTCTGAACTGGTAAAACAACTTGTTGATAATGATTTTTTTGTTTACGGACAGTACTATAATAATAAACCCTCAAATCTGGACAGAGTCAAATGGATTTACGGAGATTTTACAAATTTAACCTCACTTAGAAAATTTATCGAAGAAAATAAGAATAACATTGCTAAGTCTTCTTATTTTATAAACTGTTATGGTCCGATAACCTATAAAAACATAAAAAGCCTTGAAACAGAGGATTTTGAAAATGATTTTTTTTCAAATGTATTGGTTCCTGTTGAAATTACAAATTTTTTATTACATATTAAAAATCCTGTAATAAAGTCGGTTATAAACATTGGCTTTGAACTTTCGGGAAAATTTGTACCGGTTAGTAACGTTCTATCATATTTAATGGCAAAGAATGCTCTTTACGAATACTCCATATCACTTGCAAAAGCTTATCCAAAAATAAATTTTAATATGGTGTCTCTGCCAACATTAGTTGGTGCCAATGTTCCCTCAAAAACAGGCAAAGTAACCACCCCCAAAAACGTAGCAAAATCTATTATAAAATTGTTTTAATATGTTAAATTTTAATCGGTTTCACATTCCAAATTTCTTTAGCGTATTCGGCTATTGTTCTGTCTGTGGAAAATTTTCCCATATTAGCTACATTGGAAATTGACATTTTAATCCATTTTTCTTGATTTCTATATGTCTTATCTACAAGTGCCTGAGCATTAACATAAGATTCATAGTCTGCAAGGAGCATATAATTATCACCATGATTAAGTAAGGATTCTATTATAGGTTTAAATAATTCAGGATTTTCAGGAGAAAAAAATCCGTTTTTTATCATATCAAGCGTTTGTTTAAGCTCATTATTAGAATTATAGTAATCCCATGGATTGTAATTTTCAGTCTTAAGTTTATCAACACCGGCATCATCTAAACCGAAAATGAAAATATTTTCCTTTCCAACCTCTTCTTTAATCTCAATATTTGCACCGTCAAGGGTTCCGATTGTCAAAGCACCGTTTAATGCAAATTTCATATTACCGGTTCCTGAGGCTTCTGTCCCAGCAGTTGAGATTTGTTGTGATAAGTCAGCTGCCGGTATTATTTTTTCTGCATTTGAAACCGCATAGTTTCTAAGAAAGACAAGCTTAAGTTTGTCTCCTATTTCAGCATCATTATTAATCATATCACCAACGGAATTAATAAGTTTTATTATTAATTTTGCCATATAATATCCCGGTGCTGCTTTCCCTGCAAAAATTATAGTTCTTGCCTGAACATCTTCTTGAGGATTAGCTTTAATTCTATTATACCTTGTAATAACTGATAAAATATTTAATAATTGCCTCTTGTATTCATGTATCCTCTTAATATGACAATCAAAGATAGAATCGGTATTTACCATAATATTATTTCTTTCAAAAATATATTTTTTTAGACGTTCCTTATTGTTTTTTTTAATACGACTCCATTTATCTCTGAAACTTTTATCATCAATAAAAGATAGTAGCTCTTTTATTTGTGAAAGTTCCTTAGTCCAACCGCTTCCAATTTTTGAATCAATAAGTTTAGATAATTTCTGATTACACAACCTTAGCCATCTTCTTTGAGTAATCCCATTAGTCTTATTATTAAATTTTTCAGGATATAATTGATAAAAATTAGAGAAAACGTTCTTTTTTAATATGTCAGTATGTAATGCGGCTACACCGTTTAACGAATGACTCCCTATAATTGCAAGATTTGCCATTTTCACACGTTTATTTACGCCTTCTTCAATGATTGACAGGCTTCTCATTATATTCTCGTTATTTTCAATGATAACTTTTATCCCCTCTAAGAATCTGTGGTTTATTTCATAAATAATTTGCATATGCCTTGGCAATAAATTTGTTAACAACTCTACTGACCATTTTTCCAATGCCTCGGGTAAGATTGTGTGATTGGTATAACCGAAGGTATTGACAGTAACTTTCCACGAATAGTCCCATGATAAGCCCTCTTCATCAACAAGTATTCTCATAAGTTCGGGGATTGCTATTGCAGGATGTGTATCGTTTAATTGAATTGCAATTTTCTTTGAAAAATCATTATAATCGGAATGGTTTTCCTTATACTCCTTGATAATATCCTGCAAAGTTGCCGAAACAAAGAAATACTCCTGCTTTAATCTAAGTTCCTTGCCCTCGTAAATATTATCATTGGGATATAAAACTTTTGAGATATTTTCAGATGATGATTTCTCAGCGACCGCTTTATGGTAATCCCCGTCGTTAAAGTACTGTAAATTAAATTCTCTTGAAGATTTTGCAGACCAAAGTCTTAAATTATTTACAGTTTTACACTCATATCCCGGAATTAATGTATCGTATGCCATAGCCATAACGCTCTCAGCATTGATCCATTTCTCTCTTAAATTCCCTTTATTATCACAATAATGTTCAATCTCACCATAAAAATTTACCGGATATATTCGCTCGGCTCTTTGAAATTCCCAAGGATTACCATATCTTAACCAATTATCAGCCTGTTCAACTTGATAACCGTCTATTATAGATTGGAAAAAAATACCAAACTCGTATCTTATCCCGTATCCGGTTGCAGGTAATTGCAAGGTTGCCATTGAGTCTAAAAAACAGGCAGCCAACCTACCTAAACCACCATTACCAAGTCCGGCATCCCATTCTTTCTCTCTTAATTCTTCAAGATTATACCCCAATTCCTTCATAGCCTTTTCAACATTATCATATAAATTAAGATTAATTAAACTATTGCCGAGAGTTCTACCTATTAAAAATTCCAGAGAAAGGTAGTAAACTTTCTTGGGGTTTTTATCGTAATATTTTTTTTGTGTTTCCGTCCATTTTTCTGCCAATCTATCTCTAACCTCGTATGCAAGACTAAAATACTTATCCATTTCTGTTGCGGTATGTGAATTTTTCCCCAGCGTATATTCAAGATGATTTACAAACCATATCTTTAAAGATTCAATATCGTTATCTCTATGTTTATTATTTTCAGGTGTTAATTTTTTTTTCTTTTGCATTTTTACTCCCCCTATGTTTTTAAAACTATAAGACTTTTACTCGTTACGACAAGTTGTTCAATATTTCGATTAAATTCAGTTTTTGTTTTTAATAAATTATTTGTATAATCCCAACTTGTATCAAGAACTTTTTTCCACTTTTTGATTTTTATATTTTCTGGTAAGGTATATGAAACATTATGATTATTACTGTTAAAAACAATAAAAATATCCGAATAATCTGCATTTCTTATTATAACACCAAGAGACAAATCTTCTCCCTCCCAATCGGGACGATTCCCATCCGAGGCGACCCATTCAATTTCATAACATTTTTCTTTTGCATTTTTTTTTGTATAGAATCCTCTGTTGAAGGCATAAGAGAGTTCTTTTCTGAGCTTTATCATCTCTTTAAAAAAAGTATGAAATTCCCGATTTGTTTTTAAATAAGTCCAATTAAACCAAGATATTTCATTATCCTGACAATAAGGGTTATTATTCCCGAGCTGAGTTCTTAAAAACTCATCGCCTCCGTTTATCATTGGTGTTCCCAACGATAAGAATAGAGTTGCAATAATATTTTTTGCCTGTCTTTTTCTTAATTGAGTTATTTCAATATTTTTTGTTTCCCCATCTACACCATGATCATAGCTGTAATTATTATTTTCTCCATCTTCATTATTATGACAATTGGCAATATTTCTTTTATCATTATAACAAGTCCAATCCCACAGCGTAAAACCATCGTGACTAAATATAAAATTTATACTTTGTTGAGGTATCCGACGACCATCGCTAAATAAATCGGCACTACCCGTTATTCTTGTAGCCAAATTGCCAAGACTACCTCTATCGCCTCTCCAAAACCGTCTGATATCATCTCTATATCTCCCGTTCCACTCTAACCACCTTCCCTTAAAACGACCTACCTGATATCCGCCTCCGGCATCCCATGCCTCTGCAATAATCTTGGTATCTCTCAGTAAAGGAGACTGTTCTATTCTCTTAATTAAGGGAGCGTTATCTAATAATACTCCTCTCTCGTCCCTGTTTAACGCCGAGGCGAGATCAAATCTAAAACCGTCAACATGCATCTCAATTACCCAATAATGAAGACAGTCCAAAATAAAATCACTAACAACCGGATGGTTTACATTTAGCGTATTGCCGCAACCTGTATAATCGAGATATTTTCCATCTTCAGGATTAATCATATAATATATACTATTATCAATTCCCTTAAAATTAATAATTTTATCAAGATGTCCACCTTCTGCCGTATGATTAAATACAATATCTAAGATAATTTCGATATTTGCCTTATGAAAAGCCTTTACCATCTCTTTAAATTCCGTAATTTGCTGTCCTCTTATATTTGAGCTTGCATATTTTCCGTTGGGAGCAAAAAAGCCCACGGTGTTATATCCCCAGTAATTGTTAAGAACTTCGGATGAATTATCACACTTTCTATTATCATTATATACGCTGAATTCATTCATCGGTAAAAATTCTAAGGCTGTAATTCCCAGCTCTTTAAAATACGGAATTTTTTCTATAACGCCGAGATAGGTCCCCGACATTTTTACATTTGAAGATTTATGTGCCGTAATCCCTTTTAAATGTAACTCATAAATTATGGTTTCAGGCAGTGGAGTATTAAGAGGTTTATCTCCTTCCCAATTAAAAGTATCGGAACATATGATTCCCTTTACAAATTTTTCCGGCTTAGAATAATATTTTATAAGTTTTTCATTTTTTTCACTTGGACATGAATCTATTCTTCCGCATATTGCTTTTGCGTATGGATCAATTAATAGGGCATCCTTGTTAAAAAGCATCCCTTTGTTTTTATCATAAGTGCCATCCATCTTCCAAAGATAATACCAACCTTCGGATAAACCATCTATTGATATATGCCAAATATCACCAAATTTGTTTTTATCCTTATTCAACTTAAAGATATAATCGGGTTTTATCCCATCATGTTTTTTAAATATTAATAACCATACTCTTGTAGCATTACGACTAAAAATAGAAAAGTCTATTCCATCTTCATTAATTCTTACCCCTAATTTTATGTTGATTGTGTTCGTTACGTTTGTTATGTCCTTGTCTTTTTTTTCACTTACATTTTTTTTTTTCATATTATAAGTATTATTGAGATATTTTTTAAAATACCATAATCGCAAGTTTAAAAATTTCTTATCTCAATACTGTATTATAAAAATAATTAAAAAAAAAAGCAAGAGCTTTGAAATTTTCATTACAATTGTAACGAAAATTTCAAAATACAGTTAACACCAGTATATTGCGTATTGCAAGCGAGTCAAAAAGGCTTGAAAACCTACCGTGTAACTGAAATTAAAATAAGCTAATATGATAAATGTTATTAATTGAGATTAAACAAACCGCTTTTCAGCCTTTATAAGTTGAACGTACGCATTGGCTATTTTTTCAGCTTCCAATCGTGTCTCTTCATTTTCGCCGTCCTTATCATTAATGTACTTGGCGAATACATCTTCAAGTTTCAACTTTTTATTAGTAAATATATCCTCAACTTCTGCGCCCTTTAGTATAAAAGACATCTCTTTTCGAAATAATTTTGCATCCAATATATTTACAAAGCTAAGATAAATAGTATAAAAAGAGACCCCCAACTCACTATCGGTTTGGAGTTCTGCCGTTATTGTCGGCGATTCAATCAGCGTTACAACTTTCTTTACAACTTTTTCTCTAAATAATTCC
>CAYOTE010000161.1:0-5852 GCA_964406785.1 uncultured Clostridia bacterium | reverse complement strand
TATTACTATTAAATTTTGTCAACTGTATGTAAAAAAAATCAAAGATTTTTTTTGCCTCAGGCTCCATGCCCCATGCTGACCGGCTGATCAATTATTCGTAGTTATTGTCTTACCTATATCATCATGAATTCTTGTCCCGTCGTTTATATAAGGCCCGTAAGTATCATCCGAGGGCGTTGTTAGTCTTGTTGTCGTATCGCTATAGGCAGTTGACCATAAGCCGTCTGAACCTGCCGAAAGTATTATAGCTCTGTGATGATTAGCACTTGGACTACCCGGAAAATATCTTGCACTTATAACATATTGATTACCCCATGGATCAACAAAGCCCTCCTTATCAAGATAGGGTCCTCTCCATGCAAACTGTCCTGATATAGGATAATCCTGCCCACTCTGATTTTGACCGACAGGACCTTGCTCATCATCAGGATTATTATAAAACAAAAAATCTCTTAGATATTTGCTACTTCCGGTACCCCAATTACTTGCACCAGACCTTGCTCCTGCCTGAACTCCTGTCGGAACAGGGTTTCCCGGCATACCTGACAACAATCGATTGAAACTTCCCGCAGGTCCGTTAGCATTTGTTCTCGGCCATTTTCCGGTATCCTTATTGAGCATCATAATAGCAGCTGTTATCACCTGTTCTTCATTAACAGCTCTTGTAATTTTTGAATCTTTAATATGTTTTGCAATTTCAGGTGTCAATATCGCCGCAAGTATGGCAACAACAGCCAAAACAACAACCATCTCAATTAAAGTAAAGCCTCTCTTATTCATAACAACCTCCTAAAAAACCTATAGTATCTAATTTATAAAACACATAAATAAAACAACTACAATAATATAATTAGACAGTATAAACAATAAAAAGTTCATATAAGTAATATTAACAAATATTAATCAAGCCAACTTTCATCCGAAGCTGCCCCATACACACCTGAAAGCTTATAATTCCATGGATAATAACTCTCTTCAAATTTAATATCCTTTATCTTTTCATTCCTGTACTTTTCATTATTTAAAATTTCATTTCTAACAGAACTTACATTATCTGCAATAACAGGCACTGCCTTAATTTTTTCATTTTCAAAGGTCACCATATATAACTTTTCTTTCCCAAGGTTATCAATAGCCTCAGTATCTTTATCCAATTTTTTATCTTCCATTTTATCTTCCATTTTATCTTCCATTTTATCTTCCATTTTATCTTCCATTTCTCTTTTCCTTTAAATATATTGGAGAAAAACATTTGTTAACTTTAATATTTTTAATAAGACCCTTGCTAATAATTTTAACATTTTGTTTTTTCTTCCTGATAATAATTTTTTTAAACTCCTGCCCGTTCTTAGTATTGATAATAATTCTAAGCGGAAAAACAAAGTCAGTATTCTGCTGTTCAAAAACAAGCACTGCTTGGCTTTTATTTACACTTACCCTATAATAAACAACAGGAGTATCCCTCAAATATATCCATTTTTTAAAAAATCTTTCTAAATACATTTTTTTCCCATCACTTTCATCTCTTATTATTTCATTTATAAATTTACTCGTTGACATACTTTTTGCCGTAAAATTTGAAAATATATTATTGATTTTTTTAAATAACACATCTTTGCCGACCATATCTCTAAACATAAAAAATACGAGTGCAGCTTTATTATAAATCAAACTTTGATAAGTAACCATTTTTTCAGTTATATTTGTTATTCTTTTCCCGTATATTATAGGTCCCGACTTGGAGGCAACTCTTACCTTTTTAATTACCTTTTTAATTATCCTGTTAAATTTTTTTTTTGACAATATTTTTTCAAGATATAATAAGGCTGAAAACTGAGCACCACCTTCGGTAATCCAAACATCCTTATATGTTTTCCAAGAGATTATACCACCCCACCATTGGTGAGCCAACTCATGAACCAGATTATCCCTTCTTATATTAGCCGTTAATACGACAGGACTGCTGATAAGATTTATTTTCTTTGATATTTCTAATTTCAAGAACTGCCTTTTAATAATATCCAACACAACAAAGCCTTTATAACTCACACCGCCATAACGATTCCATCTTCTCAAGAGAAGACTCACGTTCTTAATACCACGCCTCCCGTATATTTTATATAAGTAATCAAATATACTTATTATTTCATTTTTATCAAAATACTGCTTAATTCTAACATCATCGGATGCAAATATTTTTAATGGAATCTTTGTTTTTAATTTATCTTTTAGATTAAATTCACCACATACAATTGTCAATCCCTTTGTACCCATCGTTTTAAATATCTTTTCATTACGATTATTAAAAGTTTTTTTAGACTTCAAAAATCCAGAGGCAATACAATTAAATGGTTCCGGCACGGAAATTCTCAATGTCGATTCAAAAAATTGATTACCGGGATTGGGGTAAAATTTATTTTCATTATCAAAAAACATAAAATTATCCGTCATTTGATTATACAAGTTAGAGTGACTTATTTTTTTATTCATATTGTTTCGCAAATGAGAAAGTTTACCTGAATAAAGAAAAGACACTTCTTTATAATCTTTTCCGGTAATATACAATCTGTCTGCATACCTGATATAATCAAGCTCGTTTTCTATAAAAAAATCATGTATCTGCATATTTTCAAAAATCTCAAAACACTTTAAATTAGAAGGTCTATCAAACATCAAAAGAGCTGTACTCCATATATTCAGTTTATGTGGATTTAAACGAATGTTGAGTTGAATCTTTTTCGTTTTATTTGAGGGTTCAAAAGAAAGTTTCATTCCCTTATTATGATTATAATTTAATATATGTGTTTTATTATTCATATTTAGCAAGTATGTATCAGGGGACGAATCCCTATTATACACATATTTCAAAAACAATCTTTTTTTATTAAAAACAATAATATTTGCAGTGTTATCAACAGGTAAATACCAATATTCATTAAAATAAATATTTTTAAAACCATATTTGTTTTTATAAAATTTAAGTAATTTAGGTATAAAAACACTTCCTGCAAGATAAAAGATCTTTTTTTTACCGGATAATATATCGGCATCCAATAAGTCTTCTATTAAAGAGGACGTTAAAACAAACAAACATTTTTTCTTTGAAATAAAAAATGTATCTGATTTGTACAAATAATTAAGAGTTCTTTGCTCCTCTCTATCATTTGGTTTTATATTTAATGTAAACTTACCCTTAAAAAAGAACAGTCTCCTATTTGGTCTTGCCTGATATAAAAAGCCTTCTTTTAATTTTAACTCCGCATCACCTATTTTTAATGTTTTATTTTTTAAATAATACCTGTCAAAACCGGTTATAAATTGCATATTTAAAAAGTTTGACTGAATTTTCAAATTGCCATACTTTTTTTTGATTGTCTTATATTTAATAAAACCAATCTCTGCCCTATTTGTATACTTTATAAAATATTTTATTTTATTTTCACTAATTCCAACTAAATGAATGCTTTTAGCTTTTTTGAAATAACTTTTTAAAATTAGATAAGTACCATCATAAAACATAGGTTTGAGATTATCCCAATGCTTAGTTTTTATTATTTCATACAATTTTTTAGGATAAATTAACGAAGAGACCATTAGCAATAATATAATTAAAAAATATATTTTATTTCTTTTCATAGATTATTGTAAAGAATTTTTTAAAAAAAGTAAAGATTCCTGAATTTCCTGAATTTTACTTGTAGCTCGTCATAATTAATACTTATGTAATTTGTTTATTAGAGATGGCATTTATAATGATCATATCCTTCCTCTACAGGGATATTGCCTACGCTTACAGTAGTAGGAAAGTTAAAAGTTAAAAGTTAAAAGTATCAAGGAAAACAAAACAATAAAGCCTTTAAAGAAATCCAATGAGCTTTGTTAAAAAATGAAGCACGGGACATGAAGTTTGAGGTAAAAAATGAGGCTTGAGGCAAAAAGACTCACGGAGGTTGGAATGATTACGATAACTCTACTGTTTTTTGAATAATTAATAGTGTCTTTGTCTATTCTTATAGTTATCTGAGTTTTTAACTGATTAATATAAGGTTTTTTTTATTTTTCATATTTTTTAAATCATATTCTTGCTCCATTTTTATCCTCCTATATACTCTTGTTGTCCTTTTTTCGTGGCTTTTCTGGATGATATAATTCTTATTACTTCATCATTTTTACGATAACAGTGACCAATTAATAAGATTTTTAAACGGCTTCATTTTTGCTGCCCATAGTTTTTGGCGGAGAACCAATTTTTTTTATAAAGTCAATCAGTTTTTCTAAAGTTTCATCACTTATATAATGTTCAATATTACAGGCATCTTTTTCGGATATTTTTTTCTCAACACCTAAAATATTATGTATAAAATACAGAAGTGCACTATGTTTTTCGTATATTTTTAATGCTCTTATAAGCCCAACATCAGTTAATTCAATATGTCCGTATCTTTCATGCTCAATAAAACCCTTTATCTCTAACTTTTTTAAGGCTCCAATAACCGATGCTGTTTTAACTCGCATTCGCACAACGACATCTTTAACCCTTATTACTTTCTTATCTTTCGAGATAAGATAAATTGCTTCAAGATAATCCTCAAGGCTCTGACTTAATTCTTGCAATTCTTTATTCATATTTTTATCCATCTTTATAACTCTTTTAATTTTGAAACCTTTTTTTTTCTTGACAATATAAATAAAATTTGTAATAATACAGTAGTATTGGGAAGTCGTCTAATTGGCAGGACATATGCCTCTGGAGCATAGAGTTGGGGTTCGAGTCCCTGCTTCCCAGTTTTAGTTATGCTGTTCATTATGCTGTCTCACTATGTTTCAGTTCCAGCCTCTCAAACTCTTCTTTATAGCCCATCTGTGTTCTTTATATGATTTGGAAAAATAATGTTCTCTTTTCCCTCTTTGTTTTCTAACAAAATATAGAAACTGTGTTTCTTCAGGTGTTATTGCCGCTTTAATTGAAGCCTCACTCGGATTACATATAGGGCCGGGTGGTAAGCCCGTATATTTATACGTATTAAAAGGAGAATCAATGTTTCTTCCAAGCTTCTTCCATTTCATTTTATTGTATATACCGGATTTTTTTAATGCATAAATCATAGTCGGATCACATTGTAATAACATTTTTTTTTTTAAACGATTATGATAAACAGAGGCAACTAATCTTCTTTCAGATTCAAGCGAAGTTTCTTTTTCTATTAATGAGGCAAGAATAATAATTTCTCGTATTGTAAAACCCATATCTCTAATTTGCATACGCATTTTTTCAGTCAGAATTTCCTTAAATTTACCAATTACAATTCTTGTAAATCTTTTTGCAGAAATGCCCTTTCTTATAAAATATGTTTCAGGAAGCAAATAACCTTCCAAATCAGTAGCAATATTGTCACAATCATCAATCAACTGTACATTTTTAAATGCTTTTATCAAAGTATTCTTTTTAAATGTATAATTCCTTGACAAATATTCTATTATCTCATCTAAACTCTTTCCCTCTTTAATTGTAACCCTATATGGTATAAATTGCCCCTTGCTAAGCTTTAAAATAACCTCACCCATGGTAAGAGGTTTACTAAAAGTATATTCACCGGATTTTAGAATTACATCTGAAAAATAAAGTTTATAATAAAGTCTAAAATAGGAATAACTGGAAATTACACCCCTAAGATATAACTTCTTTCCGATTTTATATACTCCCATTCCTTTTGTTACGTTGATTACCACTTTATTTCTATAATTCATATAAGGTCTGTTTATATGAAATTTGAAATCTTTATAAAAAAAATAGCCAGCAACAACAGAAATAATCAATAAAATCAAAAATAAATAAAGAAAGAATTTTTTCA
>CAYOTE010000160.1:0-5892 GCA_964406785.1 uncultured Clostridia bacterium | reverse complement strand
TAAAAAAAATAGCGTGAGTTTGACATTAAAATAAATTATCAATAAAAAAACCAACGCAATCCAAGTTGATTAAAATTTTAGGCAATTAATCCACTCTTGAATAATTTGACAAAACATATCATAGATAATAGTATATCTCATTTATTGTACATACTTATTGAGCAAGTATTTTTTGTATAATATGTTAAAAAAACTTGAGCATATATATTGATTCATAGGATGAGACAATATAGTGTGATTTTATAATTTAGAGGTAATTGAATATGATTAAGAAAAGAATTGACGGAATTTCAAATAAAGAGATTTTATTATTGAAGGCAAAGAATAAATTGTACAGTTTCACACTGGCTGACAACGATATAAGAGGTGCAATACTTCACGGAACGCACCTTATTAACGAGATGAAATTAAATCATAATTTAGGCGTTTTAGAAACACTTATACTGGGACACGCATACATGGGAATAGCTCTTATGACTTCAAATATAAAAAAGGACGACAGACTTGCCTTCAGACTTGAATGCTCAGGACCACTTAAGGGATTATATGTCGAGTCCAATTCTTACGGTGAAGTAAGAGGGCATCTCAAAGCTAATCCTATCCCCATTAATAAACAAATTGATATTAACGAACTTTCATCTTTCTTCGGAGAGGGATTTATCGAGGTAATCCACTATCCTGAATATGCAAAACAGCCTTATATAGGACATGTTAAATTAAAATACAAAAATATAGCTTCGGATCTCGCAAATTACTATCTTGAATCCGAACAAACACCTACCTATTTCAATCTGAGCATAAAATTCGATGATAAGGGCAATGTAATAGGTGCGGGTGGTTTATTATTACAATCAATGCCGGATGCAAAGCAGGATAGTGTAGATAAATTATTAGAACTTGTTAAAGATATTCCTTCCATAGGTGAAAGATTTTCTAAAGACATTGAGCCGGAAGCATTCATAAAAAATTCATTGGAAACATTATCCCCCAAATTTCTTTCAAATAAAAGAGTAGAGTTCTTTTGCCCATGTAATATGGATTCAATGTTTAAAATGTTATCGAATATGGACGAAAACACAAGAAAGGATATTGCAAAAAACGGTCCCTTCCCCCTCGAAATAAAATGTCATAATTGCAATACAACATATAAGTTTAAAAAAGAGGAACTACAAAAACTAATAAAATAGGTTTTCTTACTTAGAACAAATTACATACACTTCAAAGTCTATGTCACATTACTTGACACTTTAAAGACAGGTGTATTATCAAATATCAAACATCAATACCCATGCTTTTCATTAGGATGTGTGCGTTAAAACTCCGGCACACGCCTCTTTTTAATTTATAATCAAATTCAAGTAAATCGCCTTTAATATAGCTGTCGAAATGAAAGTTTAATATTTTTTCGCTTTTTTTATCGTTTTCTTTATAATCTTTCTCCAAATCTGAAAGTTTAAGGTCGTGAGTTGCCAAAATACCATTTGCTCCGTTATCTATCAATTGTTTCATTAATGCCAATGAGCCCTTTTGCCTATCCATTACATTTGTGCCTTTCAACATTTCATCAATTAGAAAAAATATTTTTTTCTTCGATTTAAGTCCGTCAATTATTTTTTTTAATCTGCTTAATTCAGCATAAAAGAGTGACATCTTTTTATCAAGAGAATCACTTATTTTCATACTCGTATAGATATCAACAGGTGACAATAAAAAATTATTACAACATACCGGAGCACCAGCCTGAGCCAATACAATATTGACGCCAATAGTTCGCAAAAACGTACTCTTACCTGCCATATTCGGGCCTGTAATTATAATTATTTTACCACCCTTGTCAATTAAAATATCATTTACTATTCGTTCATCTCTGTTAATTAAGGGATGTCCTAAATGTTCAGCTTTTAAAAGTGCATCTTTATCAAATTTAGGCATACTCCAATCGGGATTATTATAATAAAGAGTGGCAAAGCCTGATAATACTTCAATCTCTCCCAATACGTCAAACCAAGTTTTGACACTATCGGCAATACTCGCTCTTAATTTTTCAATACTAAAGACTATATTGATATCCCAAAAAAATATATTATTTACAAAAAAATGAATAGAACTGCTTCGTAATTCAAACCACTCTAAAAGAATTGCCAATCGTTTAATATAGTATGAAGCCTTCTTTTTATTAGGGTATAATTTTTTTCTTAAATAATCAAGCCTGCCGCTTTCAAATTCATTATTTTCTATTTCTTCAATAATCTTTGAATAAGCTTTCAATATTTTGTAACTTTTCTTAGAAAGATTATATATTGCACTGTTTTTTTTCTCATATACCAAATTAAAGCTTAACTGAAACAAAAAAAGACTAAAAAACACATAGAAGGGAAAGCCGGTAAATCCAAGATATAGAGAAATTATAGTTAAAACCGGAACTACCTTTACCATCACAAAGAGTAATTTATTTGAGGTAAATTCAATCGGCGTATTAAAAAAATCAATAAATTTCTTCATACTACTTGAATTATCTTCGTTTTTGTCTCCATGTATTTGAATTTTTTTTCTAAAATCATTATGTTTTAAAAGTTCAATAACGGCTTTTTGCCTGTTCTCTACAACTGAGACATCTGCCCTGTTTAGCAACCAATTTGCAAGAGTTTTTCTACCCATGTTCGTTGTTGCACGATTTATATATTGAAATAGGCTACCATCACCGAATAAATCAAGATCATCGCTGTAATTATGCTCAATATCAATAAACTCACTCCCATTGTAGAGTTCTTTAAATTTTCCGTCGATAATATTTAATTCAGTTTCATCAACTTTTTTTAAGGCAATAAGAATCTTTTTCTTTTTTATAATACTTTCATGAAAGATTGAAATAATCAATAGCGACACAGATAAGGCTAAAAAGGGATATATCGAATAAGATTTATAATTGATGATAAAAAAACATATAATTATTATCAAAAAAATTTTAGAAAATGAAAGGATTAACTCTTTTCCTTTTATCCGTTTAAGTTTAAGTTTTAAATTATTTAAACTATCTTTATAATATTTTTCAGGCTCATCACGTTTAATCATTTTTATTATCTTCGAGATTATTAATCTGTTCAAATAGGGACAGAGATTCCAACGCATCCTCTTTATTTAGTTTGGAAATCGCAAAACCGGCATGAACAATAACCCAATCGCCTATTTTAGCATCTGATATTAACGAAAGTCCGACATCCATAGAAACACCGCCACTTTCAACCCTGCCCATATCATCATTTATCTCTTTAATTTCCATAGGTACAGCTAAGCACATTTATCCTCCTATTGCTAAAAAAGCCTGCCCCAAGGATATACTGCTATCGTTTGGAGCAAATTCCGAATGAATTAATACCGTAAAGCCCAATCGCTCCAATCTATCCTTGGTAAGTTTAAGGAGAAGTGTATTCTGAAAAACTCCCCCTGTCAAGGCAACCTTATTTATACCGTGTTCATCTCTTGCCAATACGCTTATATCGGCAAAACTCTTTGAGAGTGTATTATGAAATTTATAAGCCTTATCCCGTATATTAGACTTGTCTTTAATAATATTTTCTACCATGGGCAAGAAATCAAGAATTTTCATACTATCTTCATGTTCTGTTATTAAATAATCATACGTAGAGTCTCTCATATTTGATTCTAATGCATAGTTTTGAAGTAATACGGGAAGATACCCGTCATAATAATTGATATCGCCAACACCTATGAGCGATGCAATGCCGTCAAATAATCTACCGCAACTTGATGTTAAAACAGAATCGCCAAGTTTTTTCATGGATTCAAGTAAAAAAAGTCCTTTATTACCAAATTTTTCCGCATATTTAACAACGGTATCGGACTCTTTAAAAGTCTTATACAATAATGACAGTGCAAATCGCCAAGGCTCGTTTATTGATTTTTCTCCCCCCGGTAAGTTTATATATTTAAAATGCCCGTACCGTTTCAATGCCTTATAATCTCCAATAAATATTTCACCACCCCATATCTTACCGTCATCCCCATATCCCGTTCCATCCATGGAAATACCTATAACAGACTCAAGCTCGCTCTTCTCGGCAAGTAATGCCCCTATATGTGCCTTATGATGTTGTATTTCAATTACATTTTTTCCCTCATACCCGTCAAGAATGGTTCTATTGGGGAAATCCGGATGTTTGTCAATAACTATGGTCTGTGGAGAAAATCTAAATAATTTTTCAAAATATTTAATAAGTTTTATTTCTGACTCTAAGGTATATGGTGAATCCGTATTGCCTATGTATTGACTCATAATAGCCTTATTCTCCTTTATCATGGTAAAGCTTGTCTTGAGCATTGCACCGAGAGCAAGAATGTTGTTTTCACTACTTAAGGATAGGGTAAGAGAAGCCGGAGCATATCCCCTGCTTCTTCGTATCATATACGGTTTGTCATCAAATATTTCCATTACCGAGTCATCTGTAAATGTGTTTATTTCCCTATTATGAGATAAGATATAATCCGATAGTTGAGAGATATACCTATCATTATCTTTATAAACAATGCGTTCGTCTGAATAATTAGCACTCGTCATAACAAGAGGCTCCCCCACTCCCTCAATAATTTCCAAATGTAGCGGAGTGTAAGGAATCATAAATCCCAATTTAGATTGATGTGGGGCAACAAATTGCGAGATACGTCCTCTATCCTTAATCTTTAAAAGCACGATAGGAGCGGTAATTGAATTTAAGAGTTCTTTTTCAGTATCCGACACGTAAACTGCCCTTTCTATCATATCCATAGTTCCCATCATGGCAAAGGGTTTTTTTTCTCGTTTTTTCTTATCCCTGAGCCTTTTTACAGCGGTGTCTGAAAAAGCCAAACAGGCAAGATGATAGCCTCCCAATCCCTTTATACTGACAATCTTACCCTCTTTTAGCCTTTGTATTGCCAAGTCAATGGACTCCTTTGATGATATATTTTTAATACCGTCAAAACATAATTCAGGTCCGCAATCATAACAGGAAACAGGTTGTGCGTGATATCGTCTGTCAAGAGGGTTTTCGTACTCGGCTCTACAATTATCACACATCTTAAAAGCCCTCATTGTAGTCTTTGGTCTGTCGTATGGTAAGTCAATAATTATAGAAAATCTCGGACCGCAATCTGTACAATTAATAAATGGATAGCGATATCTCCTGTCTTTTAAATTATAATACTCTTTTACACAATTCTTACATACGGCAACATCGGGAGATAACATCATAGATACGGCATTAGTATGATTACTTTGAATAATTTTAAATTCCTCTGAATTTAACGTATCAATTTCTTTTACGGTATATGTATCAAGTTTGGCAAGAGGCGGAAGGTTTTTTAATACAATCTCAATGAATTGCTCAACCCTATCTCCCTCTATCTCTAAATCAACGCCGGAGGTATTATTTCTTACAAATCCCGTTAAATTTAAGTCCTTTGCATACTTATAGATAAAAGGTCTAAAACCAACGCCCTGCACAATACCCGAGAATTGAATTTTTATCCGCTTATACATCATAAATAAAAAAGAGTTCCATTGCCATTCAATTACAGTATTATTATCATATTTTGCGTTCAAAACTTATTTTTGTTATCAATTCTTGATAAACAAGAGTAATTGAAATAATGGATATTGGAATAGTTAATAATAATCCAATCAAAAAGAAAATAGCACCTAAAAGATTGAGTACAAATAATGATAAAATAAATAAAAATAATTCTAACATATCATCCTTTGTTATTTCATTACTAATCTTAAATGCAGAAATTATCGTTGTTTTCTTATCAACAATAATATAATTAACAAACTGAAATTTTAGAATAACCAATATCAAAGGGGCCAACATTATTAGCCCGGCATTACCCATTTTC
>CAYOTE010000159.1:0-5919 GCA_964406785.1 uncultured Clostridia bacterium | reverse complement strand
AATCTTTTATTCAATAAATTCTTAAAAAAAAGAAATATAATTGTTAAATATGTTCTAATAGGATTCTTATCCGTACTTGGAACTTTAATATTATTATATATTTATGCTAAATTAAGCGTCATAAAGGTATCGAGCGGAACGAATATTTTAAATGTATCGGTAATACTTGCCATAATGGCACTTCCTACAATGGTCAGTGTATCCGAAGATGCTTTATGGACGGCAGGACGTGAACTGCGGGAAAGTAGTTATGCATTAGGGGCAACAAGGGCAGAAACAATATTTAAAGTTATTTTACCAGCGGCAAAATCAGGAATTTTAGCAGGTATTTCTCTTGGTATAATGAGGGTGGTAGGTGAAACAATGGTTGTATGGATGGCATCGGGAAATGCAGCTCATATCCCCTCGCCATGGTATAATGTTTTTGAACCGGTAAGAACACTGACGGCTACCATAGCAGGAGATATGGGGGAGGCTGATCAGATTACCGGTTCTGCGAGATTTCATGTTTTGTTTGCCATGGCTTTATTATTACTTTTAATCTCTTTTATAAGTAATTCTTTAAGTGAATGGTTTTTAAGCAGGTCAAAAAAAAAGTTGAGGAATTAATATGGATGTACAGAGTAGAAAGGTTATGGATAAGTCTATTACGGGGTTTGGATTTTTTTCAATATTTTTACTTGCCTTATCATTGATAATTATTTTAATGCCTATAATAGTTAATGGAATTAATGCCTTTGTATTTAAGGGAACCCTTGAGTTTAGACGATTACAATACGAAAAATTTAACAGAGGAAATAAAGATGAAATCTTAGAGAATGTAAGAGTACATAATATTCATAAGAATTATATATATAATATCATATATAACTTTATGGATAAGCTTGATGAAGATGCAATAAAGGATAGTTATAAATATAAGGATGGCATAAAAGAACTATATACTCTGTTAAAAGAACTTTTGGGACCCGCTGTTGATGAAGATAGACCTGTTTTAATGAGAGAACAATATGGTGAGACAAGATGGGATAAGGCAAAAGAAAAATTAAATGAAATATTATATAAAAAAAAATGGGATTATTCTGATAACTCAAAAATGGGAAAGCTTATAAGTGTTCCGAGAGTTGAGGAGTTCAGAGGAACGGATATTGAAAAAATATTTAAGTATCTCAAGGATAATCTTAAAGATATAATGCTTCCTAAAATAACTTTTTATTGGAGATTTCTATTTGACAAGAGCTATGATTCGCATTTCTTCGGTGGTATTTGGCCTGAACTATTAGGTACCTTTTATCTTGCATTCGGTGCAATGTTATTTGCAATCCCTATGGGTGTAATTGCCGCTATTTATTTGGCAGAATACTCAAGGGAGGGTAAAATCCTCTCTATTTTAAGAATATTTATAAGCACTTTATCGGGTGTTCCAAGTGTAGTTTTCGGCTTGTTTGGGCTTGCGTTCTTTATCAATACATTAAAAATATCCGACAGCAAGAGTGTTCTTGCCGGTGCTCTTACCTTGGCATTATTAGTTTTACCCACAATAATAAGAGCTTCGGAAGAGGCAATACTGTCTGTGCCTAAAACTTATAGAGAAGCGTCATTGGCTCTTGGGACAACTAAGCTTGGAACTATTGTTAAGGTAATACTGCCTGCTGCATTGCCCGGTATTCTTACGGGTATTATAATCAGCATGGGAAGGGCTGCGGGAGAAACCGCACCAATTATATTTACGGCAGCTGTCAGCGTAGGTAATCCTTTAAAAATAGGGGAGGTTTTCAGTCAACCGACACCTGCACTTTCGTGGAATATATATAATTTGGTAACTGAGCATGAGGCTGTTACGGAGATAAGACATATACAGTACGGAATGGTATTATCCCTTGTATTATTAGTACTGTCATTAAATCTCATAGCTGTTTTAATAAGGGCAAGAATATCAAAGAGATTGAGAGGATAAGGTAAATGGAATTTTTAAAAAATGAAACGGCTCATATAAGAGCAAAGAATTTCTCTGTCTATTATGCAAATAACGAGGCTGTTAAAAAGATTAATTTAGATATACCGAAGAATAAGGTTACGGCAATAATAGGACCGAGTGGTTGCGGTAAGAGTACATTCTTAAGGGCAATAAACAGAATGAATGATTTGATACCTATTTGCTCGATAAGGGGAGATTTGTACTATAATCAAGAAAATATATACGGTAAACTCGTAGATGTAGTTGAATTGAGAAAAAAAGTAGGTATGGTTTTTCAAAAACCGAATCCGTTTCCTAAGACTATATTTGACAATATCTCATACGGTCCAAGGCTTCATAATACAAGAGACAGGGGAGCCTTATCAGAAATAGTTGAGAAGAGTTTAAGAGATGCGGCTCTATGGGATGAGGTAAAAGACAGATTGAAAAATAATGCCTTAGGCTTATCCGGTGGACAGCAACAGCGTTTATGTCTTGCAAGAGCACTTGCCGTGCAGCCTGAAATATTGTTAATGGACGAACCAACCTCGGCACTTGACCCCAAGGCTACATCAAGAATTGAAGATTTAATAGCTGAATTAAGAGGGAAATATACAATTATTATCGTTACTCATAATATGCAACAGGCTGCAAGAGTTTCAGATTATACAAGCTTTTTTTATGAGGGCAATTTAATAGAATATGCACCGACAAATGAACTTTTTACAAAACCGCTTGAAAAGAAAACCGAGGAATACATAACGGGCAGGTTTGGTTAAAGGATAAAATAATAGGAGATTAAAATGGGAAAACATTTAAGGAATGCAATTAATATATTAATGGAAATGCTTATGAGTTTAAGTGGAAAGGTGGAAAATAATGTGAGTATGGCTTTTGAAGCGTTAGAAAACATGGATAGTAGAATAGCCGAAGAAGTTATTAAACGGGATGATGAAATTGATAGGAATGAGATATTAATAGAAGAGGAATGTTTAAAAATACTTGCCTTACACCAACCGGTTGCAACTGATCTCAGATATATAATTACAGCTCTAAAGGTAAATAATGATCTTGAAAGAATAGGTGATTTAGCTCAAGATATTTCCGGTCATATACTTAATTTAATTAATTTTCCGAATCATAGAAATAAGATAAACTTTCAATCAATGTATGATACAGTGTTGTATATGTTAAAAAACAGTATCAATTCAATGATAAATATTGATGAAGACTTAGCGCTTGATGTTATAAAAAAAGATGATATTGTTGATGATGATAATAAAAAAATAAGTCTGCATATGGTCAAACTTTTAAGAGAAGATTCGGAAAATGCGGGATTTTATCTTCAAAACATATACATATCAAGACGATTAGAAAGAATAGCCGACCTTGCAACAAACATTGCTCAAGACACCATATATCTCGCTTCCGGTAAAATTGTAAGACATTATAATGAAAACAATGAAAATTAGAAATGAAAGGATATTTAACAGATTTTGTTAGATTTTGTTGTTGCTGTTTCATATGCTTTCCAAAAATCAAGTGTTATTACTTTACAGTTTTTTAAGCTCTTTTTAAATCAATACCTTTGTGTCCTTAGATACCCATAATACTTTAGAAGCACTAATCCTGTCAATATTGTTGCGTAATTATGACCTCTCTTATAAGCAACTTCATCTACACGCAGTATTATGGTGCCGATATATTTTTCTCATATTCTTCACAGAGAGTACTTAATCCATTGAAGTCAATTCTATATATTGTTCTTGAAAGAATGCCCAATAAGTTTGATACGGATTGATTATCCATTAATGCTGTATACATTTACATATTAATATCTATTTACTCATTGGTTTTGAATATCTTTGTTTAAAACGCTAAGGCTTTTCTTGCATTGAGAATATATTTTGCTCTATCTAAAGGATTTATACCTTTGTAAGTTCTTGTCTTACCTAAGTTTAATATACAACTTTTATAACCTGAGAAATCATTCTGATATTTTCCAAGCCCTCCGGTTAGGGAGGCTAATATTATAGGCATATTTATTGATGTTGCAACAGGAATAAATCCCTTTATAACGGTTCTATCTCCTAAGTTTACATTCTCTGAAATTTCACCTCTCATCTGTAATAAGATACCTGTAATAGAATTGATAAAATCTTTATGTATATCAATATTAAATTTTAATACAGGCTCAAGAAGTTGTGTCTTTGCCTTTACCAGTCCCTTCATTATTGCTATTGCAGTTGCTACGGAGAAATCTCCAGCTCTTGAATGAATATTATGATGTTCACCATCAATAAGCTCAATATCTATATCCGTTACCTCCCAACCCAGTGGTCCTTGCATCAATATATTTGGTAATGCTTTTTCAATTTCTGTTTGATATTTTTGCTCAATTTTATCAAAGCTAACCAACGACTTGTATTTAATACCTGATCCTGGCTTACCGGGACTTAGAGAAAATTTAACAATAGCCCAACATGGCTTTGGCATAGTATATTCTTCAAAAACGATTGTTTTTTCAATCAGTGTTTCTTTATACAATATAATAGGGTCGCCAAATATTACTTCAATATTGAATCGTGATAGTAATATTGCTCCTATGACTTCAATTTGTATTTTCCCCTTTACTTTAATGTACAGCTCTCTCTCATTTTTATTCCATTGTAAATTCAGCAAAGGATCCTCGTCGGTAAGTATTTCCAATGCTTTTACTAAATTGAAATACTGTTCTTTTTTTTTAGGAATTATCAATACTTTTATTACGGATACACTCAGTTTGCTTTTCTTTGGAATGAATTTAGAATTTCCTAAAATATCTCCTGTACGGGATTTTTTCAAACCTGTCAAAATTGCAATATCACCTGCATAGACCACTCCGATATTCTCGATTTTTTTGGAATATATCTTTAGTACGTTATTTACCTTTTCTTCTTTTTTTAAAGAGTTATTATATACCATATCTTTGTTTTTTATTTTCCCTCTAAAAACTCTGATACTTGCTAATCTTCCCAAAGTTTTATGATGCTCTATCTTAAAGATTATTCCAGATAACGGTTGATTAAATGTTCTGTTAGAGTAAGGGAGGTATTGGACTATGAAATTCAATAATTCCTTAATACCCAAGTTTTTTATCGCAGAACCGTATAAAATCGGATAAATTTTTGCTTCTTTAATTTGTTCCTTTAATTTTAATTTTACAAGATTTAAGGGCGGATTAATATTATTTATAAACATTTCAATTAATTGGTCATCATTTTTCGATAATTTATCTATAATATTAGGTGCAATGCGATTTTCCGTAAAAGCATCTTCAATAGCAATAAAACTGTTATTTGATTCGATTAATTTTTGAGTTAATATGATATTAATTGATAAATCTTCTCTTATATTTTTTATAATCATATCTGGATTAGCACCAAGCCTGTCAATCTTGTTAATAAAAAAGATAAAAGGTATTTGCTTTTCTTTTAAAATCTTACATATACTTTCTGTCTGTGCTTGAATGCCTTCAACTGCCGATATTACCAAAATTGCAACATCAGGTGCAAACAAAGCTCTTTCAATTTCAGAAGAAAAATCAATATGCCCTGGAGTATCAATAATATTAATTATAAGATCTTGCCAAGTAAAGCAAGCAGTAGATGTCCTAATTGATATACCCCGTTCTTGCTCTATTTTAAGTGAGTCAGTACTCGAAGTCCCATTATCAACCTTCCCCAATGTTTTATTTGTTCCTGAAAGATAAAGCATATTTTCAGTAATAGTGGTTTTGCCTGCGTCAACATGAGCAAATATAGCAATGTTAATTACATTTTTCATTTATCAACTCCTTGAAAATACTATTGAATTCACCCAGAGGTTATTATATCATAAGAAAAAGTTTTGTTCTAATCCTTGTAAGGTAGCTATTCAGTTTTCCTAAGCTTATAAAAAAAGTTAAGCGTGAAGTGCATTTC
>CAYOTE010000158.1:0-5932 GCA_964406785.1 uncultured Clostridia bacterium | reverse complement strand
TTCATAATTTTCTCCTTTTTTTACAGTACCTTAGCCTCGTTCTTTAATAAGTCCACAAGTTCCTTAACTGAATTTTTAAGGTCTCCTTCAAATATTTTTGCTGTTTTTATCTTTTCAGGAGGTGAAAACAGCTTATTCGGTATAAGTTTATTATCAATTGAAGATATTCCGACATCCTCAAGACTTAGCTTTGTTATGGGTTTTTTCTTAGCCTTCATCATTCCCATAAGCGACGGATATCGGGGCGTATTCAAGCCCTTTGTGGCTCCTATAATACATGGAGAATCCATTTCAATTTTTTCCTTTGCTCCATTATCAATTTCTCTCTCTACCATGATTTTTTCGTTACTATATTCAAATGAGATTACGTTTGTTGCAACGCCTATGTTTAGATTTTCAGCCGTATAGGTATGTGTAAGAAAAGAATCATCATCGATTGCCTGTTTTCCCATAAAGACAAGACCTAAATCATCATTCTTTTTAATGGCATTGGCAAGAGCCTTACCAAGTGATTTACTGTCAAGATAGTCATCTGTCTCTATATGTAATGCTGAATCGGCACCCATGGCAAGTGCTGTTCTTAACGCTGATTCTGCTCTTTTGGGTCCGAGTGTTAATACGGTAAGGGTTGAATCTTCGACAATCTCTTTTAATTTTATTGCCTCTTCAATAGCATATTCATCGTATGGATTTACTATCCACTTGATATTGTCTTCGTTTATTGCTTTACCGTCTTTTACGATTAAGGCAGCTTCTGTGTCGGGAACCTGCTTTACACAAACAAAAATATTCATTATTACCTCCATACCGATTTTTTAACAATTTATAAAATTAATTCTATAAATAAATCTATACGATGTCAATTAGGCTTAGAATTTTCATCAACGTTGTAATGTAAGCGATTAATTAACATCAACTATGAAAAAATAAAAAAAAATTAAACAATTCTGTAGAACTTGCAAGGTAATTTATTAAAAAAATGAGGTATTAGAATCAACAATTATATTTGCAGATTTATAGAATATTTTTATTGAAACTTTTTGAAGCGCTAAACCGTATATCTATTGTGTGATTATATTGTGTAATTATTTTATTCAATTGCTCAATAATAACAAAAATTGGAGGATTTAATGAAAAGATTTTTTTTTGTAGTCGTTTTAGTATTATTTTTGTCATTACATTCATTCGCCGTTAAGGATGTACGGCTGTTAAGAATGCCTGATATAAATAATAATCAGATTGTTTTTGTTTATGCCGGAGATATTTGGTCTGTTTCTGCAACCGGAGGAGAAGCTAAGCGTTTAACCTCTCATATCGGTTTGGAGCTTTTTCCCAAAATTTCTCCTGACGGTAACTGGATAGCTTTTTCAGGTGAATATTCAGGATCAAGGCAGATTTATGTTATACCTTCTAAAGGTGGAATTCCTAAACAGTTGACATATTATAATGACGTTGGTATTATGCCGCCAAGAGGGGGATGGGATAATATCGTTTTGGATTGGACTCCGGATAGTAAGAATATATTGTTTAGATCAAATAGAACGCCGTACGGTCAGAGAAACGGCAAGTATTTTTTAATTAGTAAAGATGGTGGATATGAAGAGGCACTTCAAATTCCCGAGGGTGGTTTGGCAAGCTTTTCTCCTGATGGTACAAGTTTGGTTTATGCACCGGTATCAAGAGAGTTTAGAACATGGAAACGAACCAAGGGTGGAAGAGCTGCCGATGTGTGGACTTATAATTTAAAAAAAGATATTACAAAGAGATTAACCACTTTTAAAGGAACTGATCATATTCCATTTTGGTATAAAAATGACATATATTTTGTATCCGATAGAGATTTACGATTAAATATTTATAAGTATGTGCCTAATTCAAAACCTGTCCAAATAACTTTTTTTAAGGAGACCGATGTTATGTGGCCCTCAGGCAGTAATGGTTTGATAGCTTTCGAGAAAGGCGGATATATATATAAGTTAGATTTGAATACGGGTAAGAATCAAAAGGTTAGTGTAAATATAAATTTTGATAATCCAAACCTTCTTTCTTATTATAAAAACGTTAAGAAGTTTGTTTATAATGCAACATTGAACAACGATGGCAAGAGAGTTGTTTTTGAGGCAAGAGGTGATTTATTTTCAGTACCGGCAAAGAAGGGTATTACGGTTAATCTAACGAGAACTCATGGGATAAGAGAAACTGCTCCCGTGTGGTCTCCTGATGAAAAATGGATTGCATACAGCTCCGATAAAACAGGAAATAATGAATTGTATATTCTTGATCCAAAGGGTGTAAAAGCTCCTGTTAAATTAACGAAGGATAAAATATGGAAATCTTCTGTAACATGGTCACCTGACAGTAAAAAAATTTTATATACAATGGATAGAAAATTACAATTACTTGATATTAAAACTAAAAAAATCATTACTGTTGACAGGGATAAAAACGGTAACATAAATGATTATTCATGGTCAAGTGATTCAGAGTGGATTACTTATAGTAAAACTAATGATAATGATTTATCCTCTATATGGGCTTATTCCGTAAAAAAAGTCAAAGCGTTTAAGATTACAGATAATAAGTATAATGATGGTTCTCCTGTCTTTTCAAGTTGCGGGAAATATATTTTCTTTGTATCGGATCGGGACTTTGATATGAACTTTGCAAAGGGATTTTCAAGTATGGAATTTGACTTTGTTATGACTAATACATCAAGAATGTATGCTGTTGCTCTTACAAAGAATGCACCTAATATATTTAAGGAAAAAAATGATCTCGATAGTCTTAATAAATCTGATAGCGATAAATCGGATAAATCAAAAACCAAGAAAAAAGACAAAAAGAAGGATAAAAAACTTAATAAATCCTTGAAGATTAAATTTGACTTAGCCGGAATAAATGACAGAATATCAGCATTTCCTATAAAAAACGGTCGAATTTATATTATTGATATTATAGACAGTAAGGTATTGTATTATAAGAGTAGAGGCTTAAGATTATTTGATTTAAAAACGAAGAAAGATAATCTTGTTATATCCGGTGTCGGTTCGGGGGCAATATCACCCGATAAGAAAAAACTCTTATATAATGCAAAGGGTAAATGGGGTGTTATTAAGATTACACCTAAGCAAAAGGTAGGAACCGGATTACTGAATCTTAGTGGACTTATAATGAAAATTGATCCGAAAAAGGAATGGAAACAGATATTTAATGAAGGGTGGAGATTATATAGAGATTTTTTCTATGTTTATAATATGCATGGAGTTGACTGGAAAGCTATTAGAGTTAAGTATTCAAAATTGTTACAAAATTTAAGTCATAGATTTGATTTGGATTATATATTTGGTGAAATGCTTGGAGAACTCAATGTCGGGCATACCTATGTTAATTGGGGAGATTTCAAGAGAGTTAAGAGAGTTGATACAGGCTTGCTTGGAGCTGATATTGTAGCTGATTATAAGGTAAAAAAATATAAGATTAAAAAGATTTATATTGGTGAGAATTGGAATGAAAGAACCAGATCACCGCTTACCGAACAGGGTGTCAATGTAAATAATAACGATTATGTATTAAAAATCAATGACGTTTCCGTCTCAACAAATACTAATTTCTATAAGTATCTTGAGAATACTGCCGGTAAGCGAATAAGTATTACGGTAAGTAAAACTCCCGATGGTAAGGTATCGAGAAAATATTGGATTAAACCCTTAAAGACTGAAATAGGACTATTTTATTATAATTGGGTAAAGACAAGAAGAGCAATGGTTGATAAACTTTCAAATGGTAAAATTGCATATATTCATGTTCCCGATACGGCTATTAACGGTAATAGAGAATTTTTTAAAGGATTATATGCGTACAGTACCAAGAAGGCTTATATTATAGATGACAGATATAATGGCGGAGGATGGGATCCTGCAAAGATGATTAATAAATTGGCAGATAAGACTACAAGCTATTGGAAGAGTAGGGGCGTTAGTCTTAGACAGGCTCCTTCTTTTGCTGTTAACGGTCCTATGGTTATGTTGATAAACCATTATTCATCGTCAGGTGGAGATAATTTTCCGTATCTCTTTAGAAAGTTAAAGCTTGGGAAATTAATCGGTACAAGAACATGGGGTGGCCTTGTAGGTTACGGTGGTTCTCCAAGCCTCGTTGACGGTCCGAGTTTTGCTATCCCGTCAGCTGGGATTGTAGGAACAGACGGACAATTTGCAGTTGAGGGTGTAGGTATTTATCCGGACAAGGGGTTTGAAGTAATTGATAGAGCTGATTTAGTTGCAAAGGGACATGATCCGAGTCTTGAAAGAGCAATTAAATATCTCTTGAAGGAGTTAAAGAAAAAAACATTTGTAAAACCAAATGTACCAAAAGACCCGAATAGGTCAAAATGGTTTGAAAAAGAGATAAAATAGTTTCCCCCTTTTTTATTCCCTGTAAATTAGGGAGTGTTTAATTATATAAGGTCCCCCTGCAAAGGGGGATTTTATGATAGTGTCTTAAAAAACTAAATTAAATGCAATTAATTACATTGACTTTTAATTCAGGGTTTGAGAAAATATCTTATAAATGGTATGTTATTTTTAGATTAACAAATGTGCAATATATTATTTATATTTAAACAAAGTTAAACGCTATTAAACATGAGGAGATAGAATGATGTCAAACTTAAAAGACGATATTTTACAATATGTGGTTGAGGAGTACGTAGATGAGGACGATGATATTGAAGTAATACTTGATACTGCCCTGATATCAGGTGGTATTGTTGATTCATTCTCTATGGTTTCGTTAAAGAGGTTTTTGGAAACTAAATATAAAATTCAGATTCCTGATGCAAAGGCAACACCCGATGCATTTGATTCTGTAAATAAAATTGTACAATTATTAAAAGAATTCGGTGTAGAATAACACAGGATTATCAATGGCTTATAATAATAAAGACAGAGATTTATTAAAGGAAGAACTCAAAGATATTAAAAATGCCGGTATTTTCAAGGAAGAACGTATAATTCATGCACCGCAGAAGGCGGATATTAATGTAGCATTTCCGCTCGGGGCAGAACAAAAGAGTGTGATTAATATGTGCTCCAATAATTATCTTGGACTATCTTCACATCCCGATGTTATCAAGGCTGCTCATGAAGGATTGGATTCAAGAGGGTATGGAATGTCGTCCGTGAGATTTATATGCGGTACTCAGGATATTCATAAGGAACTCGAAGATAAGTTGACTAAATTTCTCGGGACAGAGGATACAATACTTTTTCCCTCTTGTATGGATGCAAACGGAGGAGTTTTCGAAGCTTTTTTAAGTGATGAAGATATTATGATTGCGGACAGACTTGTCCATGCTTCGATTGTTGACGGTATGAGGCTTGCTAAGGCACAAACCGATACCTATAAACATTCTAATATGAAACATCTTGAAACTAAATTGCAACTTCATCAGGATAAGAGAATAAGACTTATTATAACGGACGGTGCTTTTTCCATGGATGGAGATTTGGCAAAATTAGATGAAATAGTTAATCTGGCTGAGAAGTATAATGCCATGGTTTTTGTGGATGATTCTCATGCTTCGGGATTCATAGGTAAGACGGGCAGAGGAACACACGAGTATTATAATCTTATCGGTAAGATAGATATTATTACGACAACTCTTGGTAAGGCTCTTGGCGGAGCTTCGGGCGGTTGTGTCTCGGGGAGAAAAGAGATAGTTGAACTATGCAGGCAAAAAGCGAGACCCTATCTTTTTTCAAATACAATTGCTCCTGTAATAGTTTCGGCAGCAAATACAGTTATGGATATAGTTTCTTCAAGTACAAAGCGAAGAGATATTCTTGAAGAGAATACAAAGTTTTGGCGTAAGGGGCTTATTGATGGCGGTTTGATTATTAAGGACGGGGAAACTCCGATAGTTCCCGTAATG
>CAYOTE010000157.1:1236-5981 GCA_964406785.1 uncultured Clostridia bacterium | reverse complement strand
AATTTTAAAGGCAGAAATTACCGTTGTTTTTTTATCAACAATAATATAATTAACAAACTGAAATTTTAGAGCAATCAATATCAAAGGAACAAACATTATTAATCCGGCATTACCCATTTGCTGCATTACTATTAAAAGTAAGAGAATAATCGTACCGTAAACGGCTGTCCCCATCGTATAATTAAAAAACATATTTGATGAAGGTAAAAGAGTCTTCTTATTAATCTCTTTTTTGTCCACGGCAAGTAATGATATTTTAACAACGAGATAACCAATAAACAACTGAACAACAAATGAAATCATTTCTATCATTAAAGATAAGTCCTGTCTCTCTTTTAAATCAATTCTATACTTGTTTAATATAAAATTAGGAGCTAAATTAACTGACAAAACAAATAAGGTTAAGCCTCCAAAAAAAGACAAATTGCTCCGGACAATTTTCCATGCATCTATAAATATTTTTTCTCTTGAAAATTTACTCATTTATTTTTTTCCGATAATTCCTTTCGTTTTTCGGTAGTGGATTTTAAAATATTAAGCAAATTAATAACATTATCAACTATCTTAACAGTATCCCATATCAATCCGAAAAACAATATACTCAACCTTGTCTTAGAGGAATTATCTTGTATTCTCATTATCTGATTATCATTAAATACATTTATAATTTCTTCAAGTTTCTTTTTATTTTCAATAATAACATCCATGTTTAAATCTTCATCTTTTTTAAGCTTTCTTGAAGCCGTTTGTATAGTTTTTACCGCAATATTCCTTACCTCTTTTAACTCCTTTACCTGTGTATCCAATAAGCCCGAATGATTATTATTCAAATGATCATACGCTCTAACAATTATATCTCTATTACTTTCAGCAATCTCCTGCAATGTTTCAATAGTATTTGGAAATTCCTGGGAGTCATTATATTTTGTTTTTTGAAATAATCTTAAGACCTTAAACATATTTGCAATAAGAATATTTGCCCATTGCTGAGTAACCTTAGTTTCCTTTCTAAGATTTCGTAACTCCAATCTATTATTATTAAAAAGCCCTGTATAGCCTCTATTCAATGAATCCATTATTTTCTCTAAATATATACCGGAATGCTTAAAAGACATATCTACAGCATAATCAATGTCATTAATTTTTTTTAAATTAAACACATTAAGTTCCTCATCCTCATTCTCTCTTATCTGATGTTTCTTTTTATTTCTAATAAGAACAATAATTGCAAATAATAATATTATAAAAACAGATATTTTCCAATAAAAAATTGAAAAAGCAAAAATAGAGGATACGGTAAAGGCAATAAAGGCGGTCATAAACCAACCACCGATAACTGTAAAGACACCGGTTATTCTATAAACAGCACTATCTCTACCCCAAGCCCTGTCAGCAAAGGATGTTCCCATTGACACCATAAACGTTACATAAGTTGTAGATAAGGGTAATTTCAAAGATGTTGCAAAGGATATTAACATACTCGCAACCATTAAGTTTACAGACGCTCTTAATAAATCGAATGATTGCCCTTCATTCTGACGTTCAGGTTCATAACTATAATAATTTATTCTTTTATCAATAATTGCCTTCCATGATTTTGGTAAAACAGTATTTACTATACCGCCTATAGAAACCCCCATGCGAACAATCGAACGTGATAAAAGGGAGGAGTCGTACCTTTCTAATCCCTCATTTTGTCGTCCAAGTCCGAGTTCCGTTTTAGAGACTGTTCGAGCTTTTTTTGACAACCATAATGTTATAACCATTATTAAACCTGCAATAATCAATAAAATAGTTTCAAAGGGAAGAGGCTGTTTCCCTTCAAGTTCGACAAGCAATCTTCCCGAGCCTACAGGGTCAGCCTGATAAGCTTTTAATCCGGCTAAAGGAACTCCTATAAAATTCACAAGATCGTTTGCCGCAAAAGCCATTGCCAGAGCAAATGTCCCTACTAAAACTATAATTTTTAATATATTGAATTTAAAAAATGTTAAGAAAATTTGAAATAAAACCCAAAATACGACAAATATAATAAGAAGAATTAAACCGGCATTATTTTTAATCCACACTTTCGTACTTGTTTCAATAAAGGAAGCACCCTTGGCACCCTTTATCAAAATAAAATAAGTTATAGAGGAAAGAGCAATACCACCCCAAATTGCCCCGTATCTTTTCAATTTTGTTGTAAAATCAAAGGTAAATACTAATCTTGTAAAAAACTGAACTATGGCACCGACAATAAACGCAATTACAACAGAAATTAAAATACCCGAAATTATCCCCAAGGCTCTACCGGTGTTTATATAGTTCGTAATTTCAGAAAATCCTTTTCCTAAAGAATGCAGTTTCAACAAAGAAACAGTGACGGCTGAACCAAGTAATTCAAAAACTATTGAAACCGTTGTAGATGTAGGTAAACCGAAAGTATTAAATAAATCAAGTAATAGTATATCCGTTAACATTACAGCGAGGAAAATCGTCATCAATTCTGTTATATCAAACTTACCCGGATGAAAAATCCCCTTTCTTGCAACTTCCATCATACCGCTTGAAAAAGTCACACCTAATAAAATGCCCAAACTTGCTATTATTAAAATAAATTTTCTCGGTGCAACCTTTGAGCCAAAAGATGAATTTAAAAAATTCACAGCGTCGTTGCTAACACCTACAACAAGATCAGCAACAGCCAAAGCTACAAGAATAACAACCGCAATAATAAATATTTCCACAAATCCTCCTACAAATACCTAAGTCATTTATACGTTAATCCTACAGGCAAATAATAAATTAACATTCATTTATTGTCAATATCCAAACAGATAAAATTAATTGAGAATTTATCAAACAGAGTGAAACTTATTGACGTAGTTAAATACGTAATATAATATCAAGGCACAACATTCGACAAAAACTCATTTACATTTATAAGAGTAAACTCTAAGTCCTAAATTATTGCAATATTTTAATAATGTATTTATTTCTTTTTCAATTTTATTTTTATTTTTATCCTTATTTTCGATATGATATATGCTTACAACAACGTCAGTTTTAACTACAGATGCCAATTTCTCAAGTTTACCCTTTATATTCGACATCTCATAAGACAATATTTCGTTTTCAATCGTTATTAAAATTAACTCACCAATCTTTTCAACAATATACACTATATCACCCTCTATCTATCTTTTATTTTTACCCCTCTTTTGCTTTCTTTTTGAATCTTTCTTGTTTTTTTTTATATTTTTTACCGATATTTTCTCTTGTATTTCTTCTTCTCGTACCTTTTCAGCAATATCATCTTTATTATCTTCCTTATTTTCGTTTACATCAATCTTGTTCTCATCAATCTTGTTCTCATCAATCTTATTTACATCAATTTCATCATTTGAAACATCTTTGATAATTTCGCTATTACTAAAATCCTCTTCTGTTTTATCAATAACCACACCCTCTATTACTTCAGTCTCATTATCGACAACAGTTGCATTCTCATTAGTATTATCAACACTCTCCTTTTCTATATTTATTGTACCTATAAGTATTGCTCCTTCCTTAACAATTAATTTGTCCGTCAGTATATTACCCTCACAAATACCATTATTTAATATTTCAATTCTATCCATGGCATTGACCCTGCCCTTAACTCTTCCCTTAATTTTAACAGAGTTAGCCTTGACATCCGCATCAACCATTCCGTTCCTTTCAACAGTCAGAGTTTTGCTTATATCAATATCACCATTTATCTGTCCTTCAACAACCATATTTTCACGAGCAGTAACCTTCCCTTTAATTTTTATAGTTCTTCCGATAAAAGTGGTCTTGTCGGTCTTATCAATTCTGTCAGCCCTGTTGGTCTTATCAATATTCTTTCCATAAACAACTTCTCTTTTTTTCACTATAACTTCAGTCTTCTTCGATTTCGATGATAAAAATCCCATGTTTTCCCCTAATAATAGTTTATCCAAATAAACAGGATAATTCATTATTATTAACAAAATATATAATTTCGTCAAGTATAAAAATAAAAAAAATTGAAAATAATTAAAATAAATGATAAAATAGACATTGAGGTAATGAGAATGTCAGACAATAAAAATTTACTTACGCAAAACGAAATAAATGATTTGCTCGCAATAAATAGCTTGATAGATGAAAAAAAAAACAATAGATCACTCGTAGATGAAATAAAATTCGCATTATTAAATTCAGGAAAATTATCTTTAAAAGAGTGGAAATCATTGAGAGAACGATTAAGGGAAATAGAGACTTTGATACCTCACATTGATATGATTGTTCAATTAAAAATAGAAAGCAAGGAAGGTTAATTAATAATGTCAAATGTACCCGAATATTTAATACAAATTGCAGTACTTATGTTCTCTATTTCTGTTCACGAATCCGCACACGCTTGGATGGCTGATAAATTTGGAGACCCGACAGCAAAGCTACAGGGAAGAATAACCTTAAATCCTATTCCGCATATTGACCTGATTGGTTCAATCATTGTACCGGCTATCTTAATAATTACGGGAGGTCCCGTCTTTGGATGGGCAAAACCCGTATTAGTAGATACGAGAAATCTCAATAACCCAAGGAAGGCAAATGTATATATATCGGCAGCAGGACCGATTTCTAATTTACTGACGGCATTAATGGGAATAGTGATTTACCTTGCACTTAAAAAAGTGTCTATCTTGAGTTTCTATGATAACACACATAGTATCTCAAATTTAATTGCATTGACA
>CAYOTE010000157.1:0-1226 GCA_964406785.1 uncultured Clostridia bacterium | reverse complement strand
TTTATCTGATAATGATAAATGTAATATTGGCATTTTTTAACCTTATCCCAATACCGCCACTCGATGGTAGCGGTATCTTGGAAGGTTTTTTGAAAGGTGAGGCATTAAGAGTGTATATGCAAATAAAACCTTACGGCTTTTTTATTTTCCTTTTCTTATTTTATACAAATGTTATCGACTATATGTTATTACCAATTCAAAAATTTGTCTTTTACATAATAACCCTGTAAGTAAGATAAATAAAGAACTAATGGATAAGGCTTATAATGTACATACAAATTGGTTTGAGGGACCTCTCGACCTCTTGTTACACTTGATTAAGAAAAAAAAAATGAGCATACAAAATGTGCTGATTTCTGAAATTACCGGAGAATATACAAGATACATAAATACAAATAAGGGAATTAACCCGTCAAGAGAGGGAGAATTTCTCTCGATGGCTTCAACGCTGATATATATAAAATCCAGATCATTAATACCAAGACCTAAGAGAACGGACGAACTCTCACCCGAAGAGGAACTTATCCATACCCTAATTGAATACGATAAGGTGCAAAAGATATCATTAATTCTCAAAACAATGGAAAAGTCAGAATCTCAAATGTGGAAGCGTGAATTAAATATTGATAAATTTGCTGAAACCGAATTTGAAATAAAGGATGTTACAACATTTCAATTAGCCGAAGTATTTATGAATATTGTAAATAAAATGAATAGAGAGGAAGTTTTTCATATTGAAAGTAAGAATTATTCAATTAAGGATAAGTTGGAAGCAATTTTAAAAATAGTTGAAGATAACGGATATCTTGATTTTTCCATTTACCTTGATCGTATAGAATCTATAGAAGAAAAACTTGTCAGCTTTTTTACCCTTTTGGAAATGGTAAAACAAAAGATAGTAACAGCAATCCAAGAAAATTTATTTGAAAAAATATCAGTATGGTCAAAAGAGGCGGTGATATAGATGACTAATAATGAAACAGTTTATAAATTCAACTCCCAAGAGGATAAGATAGCCTTTATAGAAGCCGTGTTATTTGTGTCTAAAGACCCTGTTAAACCTGAAAAATTTATGAATTCTTTAGAATTAAACAAAAAAGAATTCAATAAATTAATTAAACTCATTGAAGAAAAATACGATAATTCATCAGAGCGTGGTATAAAACTAAAGATAAGCGGAGGCGGTCTTTCTCTTGTAACAAAGCCCACATACCATAGTATGTTAA
>CAYOTE010000156.1:0-6000 GCA_964406785.1 uncultured Clostridia bacterium | reverse complement strand
AATAACCAAATAATAATTAAAGAAAAAAGTCTATCTTTCCCTTTAATTGTACGATCACCAAAGAAAACAGATAAGTATATCAAGCTTAATTCAAATATAAATATGAGTGTATACGAAATGATAAGAAGTTTAAATATTCCTACTGAATTGAGAAATTTACATCCTGTCATAACAGATTCAAATGGAAGAATTATTTGGTTGTTAGGTTCACCAATTGCAAACACGTTTAAAGTGCAAAAAGAAAATAATACTGAACAATATATTCAAATAATAAATTATAGCTAACGAACATACTACTTTTACAAATAATCTGAAATTTTTATCAAAATTGTAAAAAAAATATCCAAGCAGTTTATTATAACAAGTTAAGCAATTGAGATAAATAAAACATAGTTGCACTATTTTGAAATGAAGTTGATTAAGTTTAACGCAGTTAGAATGCTCTTATTAGATATTACAGTAGATTTTGATTAAAATTTCAGGAATAATATATTTTTTATTATAATTAATTAAGATTTACATAAAAAAGCTGTTGAAAAAAAATAATAATTTCTTTATAATACCAGACGATGAACAATAATGGAGTAGCTATATACATTGCAGAAAATAAATTACAGGCAAGTTTATCATATACCTCGGGAAAGAGAGAAATCTCACTTACGGAACTAATAGGCATTATAAAAAAAGAAGGAGTTGTTTCTGGTATTAAACGAGAAGTATTAAACGTTGTCATAGAAAGCATTAAAAACGGAAAAGGATTAGACCGAATAGTAATAGCAGAAGGTACAAAATCTTTTCAGGGCGAAAAGCCTTCCATTGAATATAAATTTACAATATCTAATAAACCGACGGTAGATGAGTCAGGAAGAACTAATTACAGAGATTTATCCAACATCGTAAATGTTAAATCGGATCAACTTCTCGCAATAAAAAGGAAGCTAAAACCTTCTATAAATGGAATAACGGTTACAGGAGAACAAACAACCTTCACGCCTATACAGGATATTCCCCTTATTGCAGAGACAAATATCATAAAAGATGAACAGGAAAATTTTATATTTTACAGAGCTGCAACGGACGGTGCTTTATCCTTTAAAAACAATGTACTTTCTGTGTTTCCCGAGTATAAAATTGACGATGATGTCGATTTTAGCGTTGGAAATATTCATTTTAAAGGTGATGTAAAAATCGGTCGTGACATTCTTCCCGATTTTGTTGTGAGTTGTGAAGGGAAACTTCTTGTTTATGGCTCGGCAATAGCCTGTTCTATATCGGCTCAATTAGACATTGATATAAGAGGTGGTGTTGTCGGTAAAAATAAAGGTGAAGCAAAATCTGAAAAAAGCATTTTAGCCACTTTTGTTGAAAACGCAAAGCTCTATGCAAACGAAGATATAATCGTAAAAAACGGTATCATAGGAAGTGAAGTTCTATGTAACGGATATCTTAAAATAGAGAGTAGAAAGGCACGTATTGTCGGTAGTTTAGTCAGAGCAGGCAAGGGTATAACAACATACAACGCAGGCTCACGTTTTGACACAAGCACAAAAATAATTACAGGTATAGACGGAGATAAAGAAAAAGAATATTTTCAAATAAAAGAACTCTTTAATAAGAGAATTGGAGAGGCAAAAGAAATTGAGAAAAGATATGGACGCTCCACTCTTGAAAACAAAAACTTTTCTTCTTCCATTTCACCCCACGTTAAAAAAGAAATTAAGAAGTGGGATATTTTAAAAGATCAAATTAAACAAATTCATGTTTTATTGAATGAGAAAGAATCATCAATGTATGATTATGGTGCAGTAATAAGAATAAAAGAAAACCTGTACCCAAGAGTATTCTTAAAAATCGGAAAGTTTGAAATAACCACTTCAAAAGAATACTACAATGTAACGGTTAAATATTCTGAAGAATTGGATAAATTAGAAATAGTATAGATCTTAATAGGAAATTTTGAGATTATACTTGACTTTTTAAATATTATTAAATAAAATACTTTTTTAAGGAGATAAATAATGAATAAGACAGAATTAGTAAAGGCAATTGCAGAAAAGGCTAATTTGAAAGTTTCAGATACCGAAACAATGGTTAATCAGTTTATTGAAACAATCTCAGATGAGTTAAAACAAGGCAACAAGGTAACCTTAGTTGGTTTTGGGACTTTTGCAGTTTCACACAGAAAAGAAAGAATGGGAGTAAATCCTAAAACAAGTGAAAAACTAAAAATTGCCGCAAAAGATGTACCCGTATTTAAACCTGGAAAATCATTAAAAGAAAAAATCCAGTAATTTTATATAAACGAACATCTTACTTATAGGAAGATGTTCGTTTATAATCCAAATCAAAAAGATAAGTAAACTTTTGACGTTTTTTCGTTTTTTAATCTTATAAGAAGATATGTAGGAGAGTATATATGCGAGAGTATAAGAAATATTTTATAGAATTTTTGATTGATAATAAGGCTTTGCGATTTGGGGAGTTTACTCTTAAATCAGGCAGAATATCACCATATTTCCTCAACACGGGTTCGCTTTATAACGGGAAATCTATTAATAAACTCGGTGAATTTTATGCAGCGACTATCATTGATAATATTAAAGACGATTATAATGTAGTTTTTGGTCCAGCATATAAGGGCATTCCGTTGTCTATAACTACTATTAATGCACTCTATATAAAATATAAGATCAATGTAAATTACTCCTTTAATAGAAAAGAAAATAAAGATCATGGTGATAAGGGTATACTTGTAGGCAAAAAATTATCAAAAAATGACAATTTAATATTGGTTGATGATGTTATAACGGCAGGTACAGCTATAAGAGAATCAATAGATATTTTAAAAAGAGAAGGTGACCCAAGCCTTAAAGCCGTTATTATTTCTGTTGATAGAATGGAAAAAGGGACAGGTGAAAAATCGGCAATTCAGGAGCTAACAGACACTACAGGAATAAAATTTCACCCTATTGTTAATATTAATGAAATCATAATGTATTTAAAAGAAAATAAAATTATAAGCAATGAGCAATTAGATATGATGTTCAAATATAGAGAAAAATACGGAGTTTAGATAATTAGAAACTTATATATTTCTATCAACAAATTGAAACTTCAATATTGTACGCCATAGTATTTCCAAATCAAGCCTAAACGTCCAATTTTGAATATAATATATATCAAATTCAACTCTTTTCTCAAGCGGTGTATTACCTCTTAATCCATGTACCTGTGCCCATCCTGTCATACCTGTTTTTACTCTATGTCTTAACATATATTTAGGAATACTGTTTTTAAATTTTTCTACAAGTTCAGGCCTCTCGGGTCTTGGCCCTACAAGACTCATATCATTTTTTATAACATTTATTAATTGTGGTAATTCGTCAATCGAAAACTTTCTTAAGTATTTACCAATTCGAGTAACTCTGCTATCCTCTGGAGGAGACCATATCGCTCCGGTTTGTTGCTCGGCATCCTCTCGCATAGTCCGAAATTTAATCATTTTAAAATTCCTGCCGTCAACCCCTACCCTTGTCTGCAAATAAAAGACAGATCCCTTTGATGTTATCTTAATTATAATTGCTACAATAAGCAATAATGGCAAAATTATCAATATTCCCAATCCGGCAAAGATTAAGTCAAAACTTCTTTTCAAAAATAACTTCCAACCTTGTAGGGGAATATCTCCAAGATTAATAGTAGGAATGCCCTCAAGATGATCCATACCTGCCTTAATCGAAGCAATCTGTAAAATATCGGGTACAAGTTTAATATCAAGATAAAGGCTGTTTCCAATATCAATTAATTTCATTATGGAACCATACTCTTTTAGAGATAATGTTATAAACATATCCGTTACACCATACTTTTTAACAATATCATCTAATTGATTATATGTACCGAGTGCGTCCTTATTCTTATCGTCCAAAAATCCTACAATTTCAATACCAAAATGAGTATATTTATTAAGTTTCTCCTCAACAAGCCTTCCCATTGTACCGGAACCCACAATCAACACCTTCGATATTCCGTTTTTATTTGAATAAAGTTTTTTAAACAACCTAAATACAATAAGTCTCGTACTAAACACTCCAATTGAAGAAATAAATATGTATATAATTAAAAACACATGAGAAATTTCAAAGTCAACAAATTTATAACTCTTAAGATAACTTATGAATAAAAGAACAATAAACGATGTAATAATACTATTAAAAAAAACAAGAAATAAATCGTCTAACCTATTTCTGCTCAATCGTATTTTATAGTATCCCTGCGTAGAGAAATACATAGTCTGTACAATTATAAACAGAGGAATAATAAAAAGGTAACTTGAATAACTCGGAATACCCTTGGTAACTTCAAATATATTAGAATTAAACCTCAACCAAAAACTTATATGAACACTTAAAATCACAATTATAATATCACCTATGATATAAAAAGGTATCAGTCGTTTTCTTCTCTGTTTAATCATTTCTAATTGTCCACGTTCTCATCAAGAGTACTTTCCACAAAACTAATCATCTTCTCTTTAAATTTCTCTTCGGAAAAGTCCAAGCTACTTTTTCGCAACACGTCCACATCAAAATTTCCATTTTTTATCTTATTAATTGCCTCGACAATATCGTCATAAGTTTGCTCTTCAAAAAGAACACCGGTTTGTCCGTCATCAATAATATCTAAAACACCACCTTTTTTATACGCCATAACAGGTGTACCGCAAGCCAAAGCCTCCGCAAAGACCATACCAAAATCCTCAACTCCTGCAAATACAAAGGCAAGTGCATCTCTAAATAAGTCTCTTAATGTTGTTTTCGTTATATCGTTTCTAAATACAATATTATCATTTGCCATATTTCTTAACTTTTTTGCTTCCGGTCCCTGTCCCACAATAATTAATTTATCCTTTGACTTATTAAACGCTCTTATCAATAAATCAATCCTCTTATAGGGAACTAAGGCTGATACAGTTAAGAAGAAATCTCTCTTGGCTTCTTTTTTCGGTGTAAAATAATTAACATCTATTGGCGGATGAATTACAGTCGCACTTCGTCTATAAAATTTATTTATTCTTCTCTTCACAAATGATGAATTTGCAATAAACTCATCAACCCTAGCTGAAGACGTAACATCCCATATCCTTAATTTTGATGCAAAATATTTAATTATTATTTTTTTTAAGCCCCTCTTATCACCAAAATATTCATCGTATTGATCCCATATATAACGCATAGGAGAATGAATATAACTTATATGACAGGTATCCGGTGTTGGAATAATTCCCTTAGCAACACAGTGAGAACTACTTATTATCAAATTATAATCTTTCATATCAAAAGATTCAACGGCAGACGGTAATAATGGTAAAAAGCTTCTATATCTTTTCTTTATCCATCCTCTTTTATTTAGAGATGAGGTTATAATTTTATGTGAGTTAATCTTATCCGAGACCTTTTCTTTTTCATAAAATAGGGTAAAAATATCAGCCTTAGGAAATATATCAAGTAAGGCTTCAAGAACCTTCTCGCCTCCACGCATACCGTTAAGCCAATCATGGATTATAGCTACTCTTAAGACTCTTGAGGTTCTCATATACAATTATCTAATAATTAATATTTTTCATGTACCTTTTTAGACGGTTCACTCTTATTACCCTTTTTATCAACAGCTATTATAAAATAAAAATATTCCACACCCTTTATAACTTTTTTATCCTTATAACTTGATTTTACAATATTACCGGCAAGTTTTCTAAATCTCAACCATTTATTATTTCTTCTATATATCACGTAATGACTGATATCACTATCCTTTACAGCTTCCCAATTTAACAACATAAATCCATTTCCCCTAAACACAAATAAATTATCGGGAACATCGGGAGGATATATATCCTTTAATTCCACCGAGACAATTTTAGACAACGAACTTTCAATTTTCCTATTATAAACAGTTGAGACCCTATAAAAATATTTTCCGTTGACACTTACATTCTCA